>JBFYWX010000386.1:0-7050 GCA_041310825.1 Desulfobacteraceae bacterium
CAAAAAAGTTAAAAAGTTGGACAGAACTTAAATCTTTGTAAACACAATGCCAGTCTGGTTTTGCTGGGGCGTGTAAAAATATTGTACACAAAACACACACAATTTCATTGGTAAGAGACTAAGGGCCTCGCGGTCGAGGTCTCGATTCACCGCCGGGTCGACCAGGAGCGCCTTGATCTCCGATGCGAAAAGCAGCCGCGAGCCGTCCCACGCGTACACCAACGGCTTGATGCCCAGCCGATCGCGGCAGAGCCAGAGGCGCCCTCTTGTTTCATCCCACAGGCCGAAGGCGAACATGCCGTTCAGGCGCCGGACGGATTCCACCCCCTCCTCTTCGTAGAGGTGGATGAGAACTTCGGTGTCCGCATCGCTGCGGAAACGGTGGCCCTTCGCCTCCAACTCGCGGCGCAGATCCTTGTAATTGTAAATCTCGCCGTTGTAGGTCAGCCAGATCGTACCGTCCTCGTTGCACATCGGCTGGCGGGCCGCCGGGGAGAGGTCGATGATCGAAAGCCGCTTGTGCCCAAACCCAAGGCTGGCCCCCGATGCGCAACCATCGCTATTGAAAACCCCAATATCGTCTGGGCCCCTGTGGTGAATGGCTGCGCACATGTCCAAAATCAATTCGGGGGCTATCGATTCTGCTTTAAGGGTTTTTTTGCCAGCGATTCCGCACATGGGCCTTAGCGACAAACCCTCCTAAGCGTAAGCGGCGGTGTATCGGAGTGCAGGTTTTTGAATCTTCCGCCGCGGGCATCTCGGACGGGCCGCAACCTAATTTTTCTGGAAGATGCCGATGAGACTGAGTGAAGGAAAGGGCAAATACGGATCCACCTTTTTGATTACCGGTACCAGAAGGTTCAGCATCGCCATCTGAAACCGGCCAAATTTCTTTTGGCCGAGGATCCTACCGTTGATAAACCAGGGGAGAGCGCTGGCGCGGTTGAATTCAATAATTTTCAGAAGGGAAAGGTTGGCGGACAGCCCAAGCTCCTGCAATGTTTTTGCAGAATAGCGCCGCTTATGCCCCAAAACTTCATCCTGTGACCCATACAGCCACCTGCCTCTATGCACCAGGATGATAGCTTTGCCATCCGGCGCAAGAAGGTTTGCTATGTTACACATGGCGCGTTGATCGTCATCAATATGCTCTATCACGTTCAAGCAGATAACCGTGTCGAATTGAATCGCCGCGGTTTTAAATTCTTCGATGTGATTCAAATCCAACAGGGTTACGTTCAGCCGAGGCTGGCTCTCTTTGTATTTGTTGAGCATTTCGAGATAGTAAGGATTAATGTCGGAGGCATAGTATGCTTTACCGTTCATGAGCTCGCGGGTGATGTTCCCTATGCCGGCCCCGATCTCCAGCACAAGGCGACCGATGAAAGGGGTGATGGTTTCGGCCATCCACTGATTAAAGTTCCTGGCGCGACTCATGCTGAGCAGAATCTGGCTATCTTGCGGTTCACTCTTGAAAATATTGTCCGAGTATCCGAAACGGAGGATGGCCCATAACGCTTTGACTCCGTCTTTCCAGCTTATTTTCTTCCCCTCCTGGTAGGTTCGGCCGGAATACCGGATGGGCACTTCGAAGATTTTAGCTTTACGCTTGGCCAGCTTGATAGCCAGTTCGGGTTCAATTCTGAAATCGTTGCTCTCTATAGGGATGCTTTTTAGCAACTTCGTGCGGATCGCCTTGTAGCAGGTCTCTACATCTGTCAGGTTGAGGTTTGAAACCAAGTTGCACAAAAACGTGACGAGCTTGTTGCCCAGTTCGTGCCGAAACATCAGTACCCTTCGGAACTCAGCCGCCGCAAAACGCGACCCGAACACGGCGTCGGCTTTTTCCTCAATGAACAGCGGGATCATTTTGATAAGGTCCCTGGGGTAGTACTCAAGATCGGCATCATGAATAATGGTGATCTCTCCCGTGACCCGGCTGAGCGCTGTCTGAACCGCTTTGCCTTTACCCAAGTTGATCTCATGCTTGAGAAAGACCCATTCAAACGGTCTCGGGTGGGCCGATACAGCTCTATCGTTCAGGAATTTTGAAATCGCATCGACGGTGTTGTCTTTGGATCCGTCATCGACAATAATGACCTGAATTCTTTTGAGACGCGGACACTCGGCCAGGTCCAGCAGACGGTTCAGGCTTTCGGCTACGACTGATTCTTCATTGTAGACCGGCACTAAAACGGACAACGAAGTACCAATCGTATTGTTCACGCTTGTCTTGCCAGCGATCGGATGCACGCTAAAACGATCAGGCCTTTGGTAATGATTGAGTTCTGCCCGGGCGAATGTCTGTGTTGTACCCTTCAAATAGCAGAGGTGCATTATCCCCTCCTTTCTGGCCTGCTCGTGATTCTATCTTTGGAATACCGGCAAAGGTACTCATGTAGAAAAACTGTAGCGGCAGGGGAGATCTGGGGAATCTATCGACATCGAATTCACCAACTTCAGAGGAGCTGATTCCTCAGCTCGCAAATGATATCAAGGGGTCACTTCACCGCAGCGTAAACCAGCCTTCGGCTCGGGCGAAGAGCGTCACCAGCCAAGATCACTTCCAAATCGGCGATATTTCGGTCCCACGAATAATGGCGCTCAGCAAACTCACGGCAGCGTCCGGAAAGTACGGCCGCATTTGTTCCAAAAGCTTCCAGGCGCCGGTGGCAGCCGATGATACCCTGTGCTATCGTTTCCGGTCGGCCATCGTCCAAAAGAAAGTGTTTATCCCACCGTGCGATAATCTCTTTTGTTCCCCCGACCGGAGTCCCCAGCACCGGCACCCCGCAGGCCAACGCTTCAAGGGTCACCATGCCGAACCCCTCTTGGTCACGGCTCGGCAGCACAAAAAGGTTGGCCATCCGGTAATAACCCACCAGGGCTTCTTCCGTTATGAACCCGGCCATGCGGATATGGCCTTCAAGCCCCAGACTGCTTATCTGGGCCAGCAGTTTATCGCGCAGCGGCCCGTCTCCACCGATGACCAGCAAGGCCTGCGGTATCCTCTTGACCACGTCCTTCATGGCCAAAACGAGATGATCCAGCCCCATGCGCGGTACGAGGTTGCGGACGGTCAAAAGGACAAATCGCGCCTGAGGGATGCCCAGTTTGTTGCGCACCGCGGCCTTGTCAATCGCCGGGTGGAAACGGACCAAATCGACCCCTCCGGGGACGATCTCCACCCGATCTCCCAATATTCCATGCACCCGAAGCAACTTCTCCTGCGTGTAGCGGCTCAGAACGACGATACGGTTGCAGTGCCGCAAGACCCTGGCTTCAATCCAGTTCCGCGTTATGGCGTGCGCCCGTCGCATCAACCGCTCAAACGCGCTGCAAGCCGTGACCCGGGTAAGATACTCCTCGGCAGAAAGGGAATGACAGGTGTAAACGCGCGGGATGCCCAACGAGGAGGCCTGCGAAACCAGCCCGAAGGCAGTCAGCGGCGGGTGGATGTTCAGGCATTCGATCGGCCGCTGACGGTGGAGTTCGATCAGATAGCGGTGCGCCTGCCGCCAGGTCCGCAGCACCGACCGGGGTCCGCCATCGGAATTGAAGTCGCAACGAATTTCCTCGACCCCCCGGATGGTTTCCCGTGCGCACCGGTGTTCCGGCCGGCGGCGGGTGATCACGTGAACCGAGTGTCCTCGCAAGGCCAAGCGGGTGCTCTGCTCGCAGAGCACCCGTTCGGCGCCGCCGATGACGCTTGTGGGCGATACGTCCGCGGCAAAGAGGATGTTCATCCGGGAGCGGGGGGATCGACCCGGTAGAGTCCCGGCCTCGGCCAGTCCGGCGGGACCGCTGTTTGCAGCACGGCCACGGACGGCTCGTCGGACATTTCCGGATCCGTTTGAAATGGTACTAACCGCGTTGCCCTTCGCAGCTCGTCCAGCACCCAGGAGGGGACCGTCCCTCCCCAACGCCCTGCTCGGATGGCGGCCGCCTGTGGGTACCACAGAATTTTATAGGCGCCGGCGAGAGGGCCTCGAATCTGCTCGGCCCACGTCTTGGGGCCAATCGTGCCGGCCGGGAATAGCTGCATCTCCCACGTCACAATTTTTGGCGGGTGCGAATATCCGCTCAGCAGCGGCACGTATTGCGCGGTAATATGATCCGTCAGAATGGGCATCCGGGGGCCTAAGAGGGCGGCCGCTGCCTCGCCCCACAGCTGTCGATTGACCTTCGAGTCGTGCGGAAATTCCCGCAGCGCATAATGCGCCCAGAAGCTGGCCAGCAGAATGGAAACAACGGCTGGAAGCAGTTTATTCGAGCTGAGTCGCACGCCCACCCATTGGGTCGCAGCGACCACCAAAGCCGCCACCGCTCCCGCCATCGTCCAACCATTTTCACGATAGACCCCCACGAAAAATATAACGGCCAAGGCCAGCAGAACCCCCCCGAGGACGGAGCGGGCCGCGACGCCGCTACCAAGCGGCGGCAGGCGCATGCAGGCCCCGGCAGCCAGAATACAGCCCGGGATCACCACCGGGCTTCCGAAACGCAGGTCGAGGCGAACGGGATTCCAATGTTCAAAGGTCGTCGGGAAATGGCTTAAGATCAGCAGGGGTGAGGATGCCGCCATGAACAAATAGAGGTTCGTTGCGACGGAGCGATCTTTGACGGTCATCTTCCCGGCGCACACGGCCATGATCAGGAGCGGGGCAAGAACGATGAGATAGCCCTCGACGGCCGATCTCAGAAGCGAAAAACCGAACAGCCGAAACCAAAACCGTGCACCCTCCAGGGGCTCAAGCCAAGGGGCGCCCTGCAGATTGTAGCTGATCTGAGCCGCGTGCACGCCGTAAAAAGGTGATCCAGTATAATACCACAGGGTGAAAAGGTAGGGCAAACCGACCAGGCAGCCTCCGCCCAGAAATGCCAGCAGCGGGACTTCTTTCATCTCGGAACGGCGCCAGCCGTAAACCATGAAAGCCCCAAGGGTCAGAAGAACCATGGGAGCCGTGCTTTCCCGCATTGCCATGGCCCAGGCGCCCGCTGCTCCAGCCAAGAAGGCCGTGAGGCGCCGTCTGCGAACGCTGTGAGTCGCTACCAGTATCCACCCAACTGCGAAAAGTCCGTACCCCGCCCCGGCCGGCACATCCGCCAACCCCGATCCGTGACCGCGGCGACCGCCGATTTCAGCGGAAAGAGGAACGCCTCCATTCCACCCATTCCGCTGAGGACGACGAAGCTTGTGGCCAGATAGCCCGCAAGCCCGATAAGGCCGCCGACGGCCAGACCCAGGGCTTGCCGGAGCATGCGCCGGGGCTCGTCGAAACACCCGATGAGCCCCAAGCCGAGGCCCACCGCCGCAATCCAGGCCACCGTCGAGGTGATTTTGGCCCACAAGCAGATCATCACCCAGAGGCCCAGGAGCGCCATCCGGCCGCAGGTGGGTCGGGCGTTGAAATCTCTCAGCGCCGCGGCGGAGAGAAGAAACAAAAGCGGCAGGACGGAGGTATCGGCCATGTCCAGCGAACAGACCCCCTGAATGCCGACCGGGTTCAACAGGTACAGGACAAACGCCCAGAGGGCGGCATCGGCATTCCAGATTCTCGCTGCGAACCGGAACACGGCGAAGGCCGTGAGCAGGACGAAGGCCGCGTTCACCGCCCGGGCCACTTCCGCGCCTGCTCCGAAGAGGCGGAAAGCCACCGCGAGGAGGCCAGGGTAAAGCGGTGGATGGTCGAAGAGCCAGACCCGCTCCTCGCCTCTGGACCAGGCCTGCGCCGCGTCCAAGATGACATGATCCCACTCCGCCAGAGGAACATCCAACCGCGCGAGGGTTACGGCCAGGAAAAATGCCGCCGCTGCGGCGCCGATGAGCGCTCGGGCGAAAGGCCGGGAGCCGGCCGCCACCAGCTGCGGGAGCCGGGGCCGGGGGTCAAACGGCGGCTCTTGGGCAAGACTGCTCGGCAAGGAACCCGATGGCATAGGAGAGTTCTCCGGCAAACCAGATGAGGTGCCCGCAGGTCAACGCACGCGCCAGCTGCAGCCCGAACCGAAGAAAACGACGCACAGGAGCGACCCGCTCCTCGAAGGGGCCGTGATGAGCGGGCGTTTCGATGACCCACTCGGGGTAGTACCGATTGACGAATGCGGCGGCGCGTCCGTTGCGGTAGAATTGCTTCAGCAAGAGGCCCGGCGTGAAGGGCGGCAGGTGATGATAGACGACCCCCGGCACCACTACGACGCGCTGACCGGCCCTGCGAAACTCCCGGCGCAGGTAGGGGTCCAACCCCCTGGGGATCCACTCGTTCTCCCCGCCGACCGCCTTGAACTCCGCCGTGCGCATGATCAGGCAGGGGTGTTCGGCCAAGTCCGAGTCCGTAATTTCATTGACCATGGTCCTTTTGACGAACGCGCCGGCATTTTGGGGAATGAGATTGTTGCCTCCCGCCAATCCGATATCCGGGTGCGCTTCCATCACGTGGATAAGCCGGGAGAAGGTCTCCGGATCCGGCAGCGACGTGTCGTCGTCCAGCGTGAGCAGATAGTCACCACCGGCCAAGTCCGCCGCGACGTTGATGGCGCGCCCCTGGCGGGGGTCCCCTTTCACAACCAAGGTCTCAAAATCGCTGCGGTTCTGGATTTCAAGCTGTTTCAGAAGCTGCGCGAGATATCCCCCCCTGGATCCATCCAGCGTGGGGATGACCACCGAGAGGCGCACCGGGCCGTTTGAAACACCATAGTGAAGAACCTGTGCCGGCGATGGGTCCTGGCTTCGATACCGGACAAAGGATCGCTGAACCCCAGCGGCCGGCTGCCATTCTTCGGGGGCGGGCGACGAACCAGGCGGATGTGCTTTCGTTGCGATCATTTTTTGAAGCGTGTCGGAATTCTTTCGGATCATGGCCTGACCCGGTCATGCCGTTGCCGGCATCCCCTCCGGGTGTTCCCTTCGATCCAACCACACCCCGGCCCAGGCCTCAAACATGACCAACTGCCAGACCCGGTGGCCGAGCTCATATCGCCGGCGGCGATGCATCGCCAGCAGTTCCAAAGCGGCATCTTTCCGGATGATGCGACGGTTTTCAAAAGACCGTG
>JBFYWX010000391.1:0-4213 GCA_041310825.1 Desulfobacteraceae bacterium
CTCGTCAAGAGGGCCCGCCAGGGCAAGCTCGACCCCCTTATCGGGCGCGAGACCGAGATCGAGCGCACCATGCAGGTGCTCTGCCGGCGCCGCAAGAACAACCCCGTTTTCGTCGGCGATCCGGGCGTTGGCAAAACCGCCCTGGCCGAGGGCTTGGCGCAGAAGATCGCACGGGGGGAGGTGCCCGAGCCCTTGAAGGACGTTCACATTTACGCCCTGGACTTAGGGGGGATGCTCGCCGGAACCAAGTTCCGGGGCGATTTCGAGCAGCGCCTGAAGGGGGTGATCGCCGAGCTCAGGCGGCGGCCCAACTCCGTCCTCTTCATCGACGAGATTCACACCATCGTGGGGGCAGGGGCCACCAGCAGCGGTTCCATGGACGCCTCCAACATCCTGAAGCCGGTGCTCACCAGCGGCGAGATCCGCTGCATCGGCTCTTCCACCTACGAGGAATACAAGAACCACTTCGAGAAGGACCGGGCGCTCTCGCGGCGGTTCGAAAAGATCGAGATTCCCGAGCCGCCGGTGGCCGAGAGCATCCTGATCCTGAAGGGGCTGCGCTCGCGCTACGAGGCACACCACGGGATCGAGTACACCGATGCCGCGCTCAAGGCGGCGGTCGAGCTTTCGGCCAAATTTTTGAACGACCGGTACCTGCCGGACAAGGCGATTGACGTCATGGACGAGGCCGGCGCCCGCGTGCGGCTGTCCGGGTCCGCCCAGCGCAAGAAAATCAATCCCGCCGACATGGAGAAGATCGTGGCCAAGATGGCACGCATCCCGACGCAGAGTGTCTCCACCTCCGACCGCAGCAAGCTGGAAGACCTGGAGGCCCGGCTGCGGGAGGTGGTGTTCGGGCAGGACGGTGCCATCGGCTCGCTCGTCACCTCCATCAAGCGCTCGCGCGCGGGTTTGGGGATCCCCGGCAAACCCATCGGCTGCTTCCTGTTCACCGGGCCGACCGGCGTCGGCAAGACCGAGGTGGCCCGGCAGGTGGCGCTCACCCTGGGGGTGGAGTTCATCCGCTTCGACATGAGCGAGTACATGGAGAAACACGCGGTCGCCCGCCTGATCGGAGCCCCCCCCGGCTACATCGGTTTCGACCAGGGCGGATTGATGACCGATGCCATCCGCAAGCACCCCCATTCCGTGCTGCTCCTGGACGAGATCGAAAAGGCCCACCCGGACCTTTTCAACATCCTGCTGCAGGTGATGGACCATGCCACGTTGACCGACAACAGCGGCAAGAAGGCCGATTTCCGCAACGTCATTCTCATGATGACCTCCAACGCCGGGACCCGGGAGATGAGCGCGCAGTCTATCGGTTTCGGCGACACGCACCGCGACACGCCCGGGAAGGGCAAGAAGGCCGTCGAGCAGATGTTCAGCCCCGAGTTCCGCAACCGTCTGGACGATGTCATCGGGTTCAACGCCTTGAGCCCGGCGATCATGGAGCTGGTGGTGGACAAGTTTATGAAGGAGCTGAACAGCCAGCTGTCGGTCAAGAAGGTGCGGCTCGCCTACACGGCCGCGGTGCGCGGCTGGCTGGCGAAAAAAGGGCACGACCCGCGTTACGGTGCGCGGCCGCTCGCGCGCGTCATCCAGACCGAGATCAAGAACGGCCTGTCCGATGCCATCCTGTTCGGCAGCCTCCAGAAAGGCGGCGAGGTGGCGCTCGACCTGGCCGATGATAAGATAACCTTCCGCTTCGATTGAAGCCCATGCCCGTTTTTGCGCTCTCGGAGGAACTCGTCTTTCCTCCGCCCCGGCTCGCCGCCGCCGACGGGTTGCTGGCGGTGGGCGGCGACCTGAGCGGGGAGCGGCTCCTGCTCGCCTACCGCATGGGCATCTTCCCCTGGTATTCCGAGGGGGAACCCATCCTGTGGTGGTCGCCGGACCCGCGGCTGGTGCTCTACCCACGGGAGTTCCGCATCCCGCGCTCGCTGGCGAAGGTGATCCGGCGGGGCGACTTCACGGTCAGCATGGACCAGGCCTTCCAGGAGGTCATCGGCGAATGCGCCCGGGTGCGCCGCGAAAGCGGCGAGGGCACCTGGATCGTGCCCGAGATGCTCGAGGCCTACTGTGGGCTCTACCGGGCCGGCGTTGCCCACTCGGTGGAAGTGTGGCGGGCGGGGCGGCTCGCCGGAGGGCTATACGGGATTGCGCTCGGGAGGAGTTTTTTCGGGGAGTCCATGTTCACGCGCGTCACCAATGCCTCCAAGGTGGCTCTCGCCGCGCTGGTCCGTCACGTGCAGGCCCTCGCCTTCGAGCTGATCGACTGCCAGGTGACGACCGGCCACCTGATGCGCCTTGGGGCGCGCGAGATTGCGCGGGAGCGTTATCTGGAGGAGCTCGCGCACTCCCTGAGGGGTCACTTTCGGCCGGGCCGCTGGGCGTTTGACGAGGATGCTTTTTCCGGTGCGTTTTTCGACACGTCGGACAAGGCCAAAAAAGCCAAGAGATCGAGGGGTCGCGGGCGCGAGTGACGGCAAGGACCCAGGGAAGATTCAGCGGACATGGAAACGCCGTGCCTGTTTTGCCAGATCGTTCGCGGGCAGACGTCCACCGAGATTCTGCACTCGGCGGAAAACCTGGTGGTGTTCCGGGACATCCGTCCCCAGGCGCCGGTGCACTTGCTGATCGTGCCGAAGAAGCACATCCGCAGCGTCAACGATCTGGTGCCGGAGGATCAAGCCGTTTTTGGTGAAATGCTGCTGACCGCCAAGGCCATGGCGGCCCGGTTCGACATTGCCACCTCCGGCTACCGGCTCGTCGTGAATGTCGAACGGGGCGGCGGGCAGGTGATCTTCCACCTGCACATGCACCTGATCGGGGGCTGGCGCTGAGCGAGCATGCTCGGATTCCGTTCTGGAAAAAGAAAAGATCGTTAAAGTCCTGCGGATGTGGACCCACTATGAATAAACCGCTCGCCCCTGCGTACGGCGGCATTTACGTCCATGTCCCCTTTTGCCAGCGGAAATGCGCCTACTGTGACTTTTTTTCAATCGCCGACCTGAGTCTCAAACCGGCATTCCTGGAAGCCCTCTCCTCCGAGATTTCTTCAGCCAATTTTGGGCCGCTGGTCTTCGACACCATCTACATCGGCGGCGGCACCCCCTCCATCCTTGAGCCGGCGGACATCAAGGGAATCATCAACGGCCTGTTTTCAAAATTCCGGTTCGAGGGGTCGGTTGAAGTGACCCTCGAAGCCAACCCGGGCACGGTGGATTTCGAAAAACTCAAGGGCTTCCGGTCGGCCGGCGTCAACCGCCTCAACATCGGCGTCCAATCCTTTCAGGAAAAGAATCTGGCGATGCTCGGGAGAATGCATTCGGCCCAACAGGCACATGCAGCCCTTTCGAACGCACGCCGGGCCGGTTTTGAGAACGTCGGATTGGATTTGATGTACGGCCTTCCCGGCCAGGCTCTCCACGAGTGGACGGCGGACGTGGAAAGCGCGCTGGCGCACGGGCCGGAGCATATCGCCTGCTACATGCTCACCGTCGAACCCGCGACACCGCTGGCCGAGGAGCAGCGCCTGGGCCGTTTCCAACCTGCAACGGAGGGTGATGTGGCCGAGTTTTTTATGGCATCCTCTGAATTCCTTGCGGCGCGCGGCTTTCTGCATTACGAAATTTCCAACTTTGCCCGTTGCGGGGCGGACAGCTGCGAGAGTGCCCGTGTCTCACGGCACAATTCCAAGTACTGGACGCATGCACCTTATCTGGGTTTCGGCCCCGCGGCGCACTCCTTCTTGTCGCCGAAGCGGTTTTGGAACCACCGGGATGTGCAGCACTATGTGGAGGAGCTGAGGTCGGGCCGCCGGCCGGTTGCAGGTGAGGAGGTGCTCACAGCGGACCAGGAGATGATGGAGGTGATCATGCTGGGGCTCAGAACGGCGGCCGGAATCGACCTGCAGGATTTCAAGAAAAGGTTCGGAGTGGATTTCATACAGGTGCACGGCGATGCGGTGGCCGGGCTCCAATCACAGGGGTTCCTGCGCGTTGAAGCCGGCCGCTGCGCCCCGACCCTGCGGGGAATGCTCTACATCAACACGGTCACCGCCGCCCTGGTTTAGAGCAATCGCCAGAACAGGGTTCCGGTTTCTGAAAGTCGCTCTAAAATTCTTCCCGGCGGGGTATTGAGAAACAAGCATCGGGCTGTCAGCCAAGGCGCGCTGCGTTTTGGAAAGCGCAGCATATCGGCAGCTATG
>JBFYWX010000401.1:0-6182 GCA_041310825.1 Desulfobacteraceae bacterium
AATGGTGCCGAAGGGGAGACTCGAACTCCCATGAGGGAACCCTCACTAGACCCTGAACCTAGCGCGTCTACCAGTTCCGCCACTTCGGCACAAAAGAATTGATTTACCTCAAGACCTGGATTATTTATTAAGATTCGCGGTACATGTCAAGCGGATTGTTTTTCCTGGAGACGCCCGGCGCATGCGATTTATCGAACATCTGGATCAGGTCCCAGAACCGTTCAAGAATGCGGTTCTCACGATCGGCAACTTCGATGGGGTTCACATCGGCCACCAGGCCCTTTTTTACGAGGTGATCGAGAAGGCCTATACGCTCGACGGGGCATCGATCGCCATGACCTTCGAACCGCACCCGCTGCGGCTGCTGCGGGAGCACAACCGCCCGCCGCTGATCACGCTCCTCGATCAGAAGGTGGAGCTGATCGAGCGCTCCGGCATCGAGGTGCTGATCTGCGTGCCCTTCACGCCTGAGTTTGCCGCCGTACCGGCCGAAGTCTTCGTCGAGGAGGTGCTGGTCGGCAAGATCGGCATGAAGGCGATCGTGGTCGGTGATGACTACGCCTTCGGCCGGAACCGGCAGGGCAACATCGCGCTGTTGAAGTCCCTCGCCCCCCGGCTGGGCTACGAGGTGATCGTGACCCGTATGGTCAGAACGGAGCGCGGCATCTCCGAGCGGATCAGCAGCACCGCTATCCGCGATCTGGTGCGGGGGGGCAAGGTGGAGCACGCCTGCAAAATGCTCGGCCGCCGCGTTCAGGTGTGCGGCACGGTGGTCGCCGGCCGCGACCGCGGGGGGCGGCTGCTCGGCGTGCCCACGGCCAACATCGCACTCGAGGACGAGCTCATCCCCAAGACCGGGATCTACGCCGTCACCGTGCAAGTGCGCGGGGGGATGCACGTGGGGGTCGCCAACATCGGCTACAGCCCGACCTTCGACGACCACCAGTTCACGGTGGAGGTCCACATTCTGGATTTCAGCGAATCCATCTACGGCGAAAAGATCCGCGTCAACTTCGTCCGCCGCCTGCGCGACGAGATGAAGTTCGAGGGCATCGACGCCCTGCGGCGTCAGATCGAAACAGATATCGATGCGGCCCGGCGCATTTTGTCTACGAGCAGCGCGGCGGTCGCCGGTTGACGGCCGCCGGCCCGATGCGGCGGTTGATGTCCCGTGCGGTTCGCGCCCGCCGGGACAAGGTGCCACCATGAAACCGAACCCCACGGAACGGGCGGATTCCCCGCTGATCCTGCCCAAGTTCAAGATCTTGACCTACCCCGACGAGGTCCTGACCCACAAGGCCAGGCCTCTCGCCGACATCGACGGCCGGGTGCAGGAGATGATCGACAAGATGGCGGTCGCGATGTACGCGGCACCGGGGATCGGCTTGGCGTCGATCCAGGTCGGCTGGGAAGAGAGCGTGCTGATCTACGACATCTCCCCGCGCGATGAGACCCGCTCCCTGAAAGTGATCGTCAACCCCCGCATCATCGAAAGCGCCGGCGAGATGATCTCCGACAACGAAGGCTGCCTGAGCGTCCCCGATTACCGTTCGGATGTGAAGCGGGCCGAGCGGGTGCTGGTGGAGGGCTTCGACCGCCACGGGCAGGCGGTGCGGGTGGAGGCTGAAGGGCTGCATGCCATCGTCCTGCAGCATGAAATCGACCATCTCAACGGGAAGCTCTTCATCGACCGGATCAGCTCGTTAAAGCGCGAGCTCTACAAGCGCCGGGTCAAAAAAGCCCTGAAAGCCAATGACGACTAGCTACACCATCGGGTTCATGGGGACCCCGGAGTTCGCCGTCCCCGCCCTGAACGCCCTGCACGCCGCGGGCCACCGGATCGCGCTGGTGGTAACCCAGCCGGACAAGCCCCGGGGACGCGGGCGGAAGGTGGAACCGCCGCCGATCCAAAAGACCGCGAACACGCTCGGCCTGCCGGTGATTCAGCCCCCCTCGCTGCGGGATGAGGCCGCCATGGCCCGGCTCGCCGCGACCGCAGCCGATTTCTTCATCGTGGTGGCCTTCGGACAGATCCTGAGGAGCGACGTCCTCGCCATGCCCCGGCGCGGCTGCATCAACGTCCACGCCTCGCTGCTGCCCCGCTACCGGGGGCCGGCCCCGATCCACTGGGCGGTGATCAACGGCGAGACCGAAACCGGCGTCACCACCATGATGATGGACAAGGGGCTCGACACCGGGGACATCCTGCTGCGGGCCCATGAGCCCATTCTACCCGAGGACACGACCGGAAGCCTTCAGCACCGCCTGGCCGCGCGCGGAGCCGAGCTTCTCCTGCAAACCCTGGAAGGCTTCGCAACCGGCGCCGTGCGGCGGACGGCGCAGGACCATGACCGGGCCACCTATGCTCCGCTTTTAAAAAAGAACGACGGCCGCATCGACTGGAAGAGACCGGCCACCGCCATCGAGTCCTTCATCCGGGGCATGGCCCCCTGGCCGGGCGCCTTCACCTACTGGGAAGGAACGCGCCTCAAGATATTCAAGTCCAGGCGGGCGGCGGGGGAGGCCCCTGGACGACCCGGCCGAGTGGTGCGCGCCTCGGCGGTCGAACTGGCGGTGGCCACGGCGGAAGGCACCCTGGCCATCCTCGAGCTTCAAGGCGCCTCCGGAACCCGCATGCCGGTGTCGGACTTCATGCGGGGGCACCGGGTCCCGGCCGGGGCCGACTTCACCTGACAGGCTGTTGAAAGCCAGCGCCTCAGGCCGTCATCCGGCGCTGTGCGGCTCTTGTAAATACTCACCTCACCGCGCTCAGGATCCCATGACACCCTCATCCGCCCCGATACGCCGCAAGCGCGCGCAGCCGCAACCGGCCGAAAGCGCGCGCAGCCTTGCCGTAACGGTGCTGACCGACGTGGGGTCAGGCCGGAAGACCCTGGACGCCCTGCTGGATGAGATCGGGGATGCACCCGGCCTGCCCGACCGGCGCGACCGCGACCTTTTCAACGCCCTTGTCTTCGGCGTTCTCCGCTGGCGGGGACGCCTTGATTTCATTCTCGCGCGCTTCTCGCGGCTGCCCCCGGAGAAGATCGAGCCCGCGGTCCTGAACATCCTGCGGGTCGCCCTTTTCCAACTGGCCTTCCTCACGCGGGTGCCGGCCTCGGCCGCAGTGAACACGGCGGTGGAGCTGACCAAGGCCCGGTCCAACGCGCGGGCGGCCGCCTTCGTCAACGCCGTGCTGCGCAAGGCGGCCGGTGGCCACGCCCAGGTCCGGCTCCCGGATTTGGACCGCACCCCGGCGCACGGCCTGGCGGTGGAGCACTCCCTGCCGGAGTGGCTCATCGCGCGCTGGCTCACCCGCTACGGCCGCGCGGCGGCCCTGGCCCTGTGCGCGTCGCTCAACGTGATCCCGCCCTTGACCCTTCGCGCCAACACCCTTAAAACCACCGCGGCCGGATTGATCGAATCCCTCCGGGGGCAGGCGGAGACGGTGGAGGCCGCTTCCGTCGCGCCGGAAGGGGTTCGGGTGAGGGGTCTTCAGGCGAAACTGACCGAGTTGCCTGCGTTCGGAAACGGATGGTTCCAGGTGCAGGACGAGGCCGCCCAGCTGGTCGCGCTGCTGCTCTCGCCCCGGCCGGGGGAGACCGTTTTGGACCTCTGCGCGGGCCGGGGCGGCAAGACCGGCCATATCGCCCAGCTCATGGGGAACCGCGGGTCGATCACGGCGGCGGACCGCCATGCCGGCCGGCTGGCCCAGCTGACTGAGGAGATGACCCGCCTGGGGGTCACCATCACGGCGACCGAACAGTGGGATGCGGCCGACCCGGTCCCGGCGCCGCATGCGGGCCGCTACGACCGGGTGCTGCTCGATGCCCCGTGCTCCGGACTGGGCACCCTGGGCCGCAACCCGGACATCCGCTGGAGCGCTTCCGAGCGGGAGCTGCCCGCCCTGGCCCGGTTGCAGTCCAGGCTGATCGAGAACGCCTCCCGCTGCCTGAAACCGGGGGGTCTCCTGGTCTATTCCGTCTGCAGCCCCGAGCCCGAGGAGACCACGGCCGTCGTGGAGGGGTTTCTGAAAAAATGCCCGGGAGTTTCCATCGACCGGCGGCCGCAGGATTTGCCCGCATGCCTGCGGCCGCTGCTCGACCCGCGCGGTTGCTTGCAAACCTATCCGCAGCTGAGCTATATGGATGGCTTCTTCGCCGTGCGCCTGAAACGAGACACCCGGCTGTAAATCCACCCCCGGCTTTCAGCCCGGGTTGAAAGCGATCGGGTATCCGAACCACTCACTTGCGAGGCCGCCATGAAGCTGATTGCCCCATCGATCCTCTCCGCGGACTTCACCCGCCTAGGGGAGGAAATCCGGGCGGTTGAGGCCGCCGGGGCGGACTGGATCCACGCCGACGTCATGGACGGGCATTTTGTGCCGAACACCACCTTCGGGCCGATGGTCGTCGAAGCCGTGCGAAGCGTCACCCGGCTGCCGATCGATGTCCACCTCATGATCACCGCGCCCGAGCGCTACATCACCGACTTCGCCCGCGCCGGCGCGAGCCTGATCTGCGTCCACGCCGAGACCTGCGTCCACTTGAACCGCTCCGTTCAGCTCATCCGCGATGCGGGCGCCCGCCCCGGGGTCGTGCTGAACCCCGCCACCCCCGTCGAGACGCTGGAGTGGATCCTGGAGTACCTCGATTTCGTCCTGATCATGAGCGTCAACCCGGGTTTCGGCGGGCAGGCCTTCGTCCCCAACAGCATCGCCAAGGTCGCCGCCCTGCGCCGGATGATATCGGAAAAGGGCCTTACCACCCTGATTGAAATCGACGGCGGGGTCAGCGCCAAGAACATCGCCGAAATTTCCGCGGCCGGGGCGGACGTGTTCGTGGCCGGCTCGGCCATTTTCAAAAGCCCGGACTACCGGCAGACGATCGCAACCCTGCGCCGGTTGGCGAACGCATGAGGAGGCGCCCATGAGCCGAGCAATGTCGTCATCCCCGAAGGTCCTGATCATTCACGGCCCCAACCTCAACCTGCTCGGCCGCCGCGAGCCGGAGATCTACGGGCGCACCACGCTCGATGAGATCAACCGCGGCCTTGCGGCGCTGGGCGCGACCGTGGGGCTTGCGGTCGAGACCTTCCAGTCCAACCACGAGGGCGAAATCGTCGACCGGATCCAGCAGGCCGTGTCGACCTGCGACGGGCTGATCATCAACGCCGCGGCCTACACCCACACCTCCATCGCCATCCGCGACGCCCTGGGGCTGCTATCGGTGCCGATCGTCGAGGTCCATCTCTCCAACATTCACAAGCGGGAGGAGTTCCGGCGGGTGTCGCTCGTCGCCGGCGTCGCGACGGGCCAAATTTTGGGGTTGGGGGCGGCCGGCTATCGGCTGGCGCTGCAGGCCCTGGCGGGGATCCTCCTTCCGGCCCCGGTCGCGGTGTGACGCATGCGAACCGACCGCCGGAGCCTGATGGTTCTCATGTGGGCCGCCCTGGCGTTCCTGGGTCTGCCGGTGTGGGAATCCCATGCCGGGGCAGAGGATTCCGCGCCGAACGCCGAGCGCCGGGCGAAGATCGAGTCGATGTACAGCGCCTACAAAAGGGAGTTCCCGGCGGTCCAAGACATCGACCCGGCGGCGGCGATGCGTCTTTTCGAGGAGGGAACGGCGCTCTTCATCGATATACGCGCGCCGCAGGAGCAGGCTGTCTCCATGCTGCCCGGCGCCGTGACCGAAAAGGAATTCCTGAAGGACCCCGAAAAGTTCGCCGGCCGCACCCTGATCGGCTACTGCACCATCAGCTACCGCAGCGGCAAACTTGCCGAGAAACTGAACCTCAAGGGGATTACGTTGCTGAATTTAAGGGGCGGCATGCTGGCATGGGTGCATGCGGGCGGCAGGATCTACGACCGCAGCGGCGAGACCCGCCGCATCCACGTCTACAGCCGCAAGTGGAACCTCGCGCCGCAAGCCTACGAGGCGGTGTGGTAATCAGCGTTGCACGCCGCCTGAGGCAGTGCTTCGTCAGCGAGCAAGTTCAGATTTTGTGGGAGTGGCTTCCAGCCACGATCCGATCGCGGCAAGATGCCGCTCCCACAGAAAAAAACCCAACCCGGACAAGCCGGAACCAAAAAAGTTAAAAAGTTGGACAGAATTTAAATCTTTGTAAACACAATGCCAGTCTGGTTTTGCTGGGGCGTGTAAAAATATTGTACACAAAACACA
>JBFYWX010000076.1:0-4525 GCA_041310825.1 Desulfobacteraceae bacterium
CCGGGCTTGTCCCGGCGGGCGTCGGTGAAAGCCCCGGCCTTGTAGCCGAAAAGCTCGGACTCGATCAGGGTGTCCGGCAGCGCCCCGCAGTTGACCGCCACGAACGGCCCCTTGCGGTGCAGGCTGTGGTGGTGAAGGGCGCGGGCGATCAGTTCTTTGCCGGTCCCGCTGGCGCCCTCGATCAGCACCGTGCTCCCGCTTTCAGCCACCTGGGGCAGCAGGTTGAAAATCTTGATCATCTGCGGGTTCTTGCTGACGATGTCTTCGAAGGAGTGCTGGCGGTGCAGCGCCTTCTGGAGCTCCTTGATCGTGGAGATGTCCTGGAAGGTCTCCACCCCGCCGACGACCTTACCCTCGGCGTCGCGCAGCAGGGTGGCGCTGACGCTGATGGGGATCCGCTTCTTGTCGGCGCGATAGATGTGCACCGGCATGTTGGACAGCGGGGTTTGGGTTTCGATGGTCCGCCGCAGCATGCAGCCGGTCTCGCACACATCCGCCCGGAACACCTCGAAGCATTGGCGTCCGATGGCCTCCGCCCGCGGGATGCCGGTGATGAACTCGGCCGCCCGGTTGAAGGAGGTGATCCGCCAGTTCAGATCGACCGTGAACACCCCTTCGGCGAGGCTGTCCAGGATGAGCTCTTGATGCCGCTGCTGGGATATTTCAGTGGTGTCCTTCATCTCGTCCTGCCGGACCCGATGCGGGCACTTCATGCCCTTTGGGTGCAAGTTGTTCCCATTTTCAGGGTTAGTCAAGGCGGCATCAATTAAAGATACCTTTCGGTTGCTCGTCCCCCGCCGGTTCAAAATAACTTAATATATTGGAAAAATTATAAATTATGAATTGAGATGCTCTTGATCCCAGCGCAGGCACGATTGTTGCTAAAAAATTTTAACCCTTGATGGTGAAATCGTTCGCGGTGAACGGCACGACCCATGCGGACTCACCCCTGCATATTCTGCACTAAGGCCGACTCGCACCGTTCTGAATCTCACTGGCTGCTCATATCCTCCGGTGGCGATCGTTCCCCGGGCTTTCTTCGTACCGCCGTGCCGGTCTTTATGGGGAGGGTTTCGCCGGTTTTGGACACCTGTACCCAGCTGTGCGTGCTCGCGTTGGATGGAGCACAGGGAAATACCCAACCGGTCATATCCCTAAGGGGAGGATCGATTTTCGAACGCGTCGCCGAGATAAAAAAACTCGGCATCGGTCGGATCATTTGCGGCGCAGTGAGCGAGTCGTTCTTCAATCTGCTTGGAGAAGCCGGTGTCGATCTCATCTGCGGCATCACGGGCGACATCACCGAGGTGACCGAAGGCTATCGCAACGGGTCGCTGCACCAAGGCCGTTTTAGAATGCCGGGGGCCGACTGACAGGGCCTTGAAAATCGGCGCCTGAGGCTGTGATCCGGCTCTATAAAAGAATTTCCTGAGAACTTCACAGCAAAACCAGGACAAGGAACATTCTGAAGCTTAAAGCTTTTGAATCAGATGCGTTTTGTTCCCAAATAATTACCCCACCTGGAACCATCCATTTTTAAAACCAAATAAGCTAAATTAAATTAGATAGATAACAAAATACGCCATCACCCTGGCGCCTGGCACTGCTGTTG
Source organism: Desulfobacteraceae bacterium (assembly GCA_041310825.1). Classification (GTDB taxonomy): domain Bacteria; phylum Desulfobacterota; class Desulfobacteria; order Desulfobacterales; family SpSt-501; genus SpSt-501. Next base: position 1,613 of record JBFYWX010000076.1, read on the forward strand.
CTTTGCAATCAGAAGATGAAGTGCTTTTCCTATGGTGAGATCCATTCGGATGTTCAACTCTTTGCGCTAATTCCGTATAAGCACATCCATGCTCTCGCGAAAGGAATTTTTCAAAGACCTGCTCTGCCGAGGCGTTCGCACCCTCACTGAAATCAACGGAGAGGTTGCAAACGGTTCGGCGCGGCCTGATCCGCCGGCACGTGAATTCAACCTGCCGGAGACCGAACTGAGCCCTGCGCTGCTCGCGATGGAGGCGGAACTCAGGGGAATTGACGTGGCGGGCGAGGTCACTGAAGAACTGCGGCGGGAGATTTGTCGGCAATTGAACCGAACCCGGCCCGACCCGTCCTCCGATGTTATGCGTTAAATGCGTTGAGGTCGGAATAGAGGATGTTGCGGCATTCTGAAGTGCAATCGATCTGATTTTTCGTGGGAGCGGCATTAAGCCGTGAAAATCGCAGTCCCGCCCGCGGGGGGACCCCCCACTGGTCAGTGGACCACTACAGTTCCGAGCGATTCAACCCCAACCCGATTGCAAAAGGAGGATGAAATGGAGCGTTTCGGCACAGGTTATCTGGAGGAGCGCAAACTGGTCCAGCGCTGGCCGCAGCCGATCCCGGCCATCGTGGCCTTGGTGCTGTCGCTGGCCGTGTTTTACGCCACCTGGTGGATCTTCCAGGACCCGAGGGGCTGGATGCGGATGTACACCCCTTACGTGGGCTACATGTACACCCGTTGGTGGCTGATCGTGCTGATCTGGATGGTCTATATCTTCAACTACTGGCCTTTCAAGCGCAGCTGGCTGGAAAACACTCACCCGCTCGTCAAGGGCGCCGTGCTCACGGCGATTTCGGTCGTCATCCTGTGGGTGCTCATCAAGGGCTTCTTCGAGAGCCTTTTGGGCAATTTTGGCATTGCCTATTTCAACCCCGGCAACCTGATGAAACTGCCAAGGATGACGGAGTTCTTTGCCCTCGAGTACGCGTCGCTCGCCTGTCTGATGTTCGCCGCGATTGCTTCCTGGCTGAGCCCGGCTTGGGTGGTGGCCTGCGAGGAGGTCCCCTGGCAGGACATGAACCAGCCCGGGAAGGGCATCAGCATCCTGGTGGCGACGTTCTTTTTGAGCACCCTGATTTTCTTCATGACGATGCATTCCCACATGGGCATCCTCTATTACCCCTGGCAGTATTTCACCGCCATCGCGCCGCCCTACTGGGAAAAGTTCGCCAACACAGTCTCGGGCAACTTCCACGTCTCATGGATCATGTGCTGCACGGTGACGGTCTGGATCGTGGAAACCATCTGGGAACGGTTTCCGTTCAAGCTGATCCGCACGAACTGGCTGCGACGCATCGTGGCGTTTTTCGGCATCATCGCCATTGCCTGGGCCATGCACTTCTTCCTGTATTTCGCGCAGGAGCTGACCTGGGGGCCGGCCATCCGCGGCACGCGCTTGATCAACGCGCCCGACTGGCGCTGGCTGCACGTGGGTGAGATGGCGGTCTTCTTCCTCGTCCCGGCCCTGTTCTTGACGTTTTACTGCGGCAACTGGCCGCGGAGGTTCAGCCTGCCGGTGAACGTGCTCACCCGTACCGTGATCACCATCGCCGCTGCGAGCCTGCTCTATATTTTCTACTACAAGACCTCCCATGATTTCCTCGGGACCCAGAAGGGCTTCATGCACGAGTCGCAGTTCCCGATGATCCCGACCATCTGGCTGATCAACATCTGGCTGGTGCACCACTGGTTCATGGACAACTGGCCGGGTTGGAAGATGGTGCCGAAGACCGCTGAGGAAATTGCAGCCGATCACGCCGCCGAGAAGGCAAAGCTGGCCGACGTCCGGTGGGACCCGGCTCTGGGGTGGGGCCTGGGGGCCGGCGCCGTGTGCGGGGTGGCGGTGTACTTCATCACGCTGAGCGTCCTGCCCTGGGCCTACAAATCCATCACGGTCATCAAATAGATGGTGACAAGGAGGAACCATGTCTGAAGATAAAAGCAAGATTAGCCGCCGGAACTTCTTTAAGGGGGCGGCCATGGGTGTGTTGGGGGGCACCGCGCTGGGAATGGGCCTGTTTTCCTATTCCCCTTGGCGCAAGTCCTATTTCCCAGATGTGAAACGCAAGCTGGCGGACATCGGCGTCTGCAAATCGCTCAAAGTGACGAACATTTCGGAAACAAGCTGGTTCGAAAATGCGGTCCTCATGGGAGACATCAAGGGCGCCGGGGGGCTGCTGGTCAACCAGTACAGTTACAACTGGCCGCCCTTCGGCGACGGCACCGGTCTCGGCAAGGGCAGCTACGAGAAGGGCATCGCCAAGATCAAGCATTTGCTGCCGAACAACCTGGAAGAGGCCTGGGCGATCACCGAGAAACTCTCGGTGAGTCCGCAGAACGCGGGCGGGTTCGCCGCCCTGGTCGAGATCGAGGAGCTGAGCGGCAAGAAACGCAAATTCCTGCTCGACAGCGGTTGGTCCTACAAGTGGATGGACGAGTGTTTCAAGCGCGAGGGCATCGACCAGATGTTGAAAAACAAGGAGATCGAGGCCCTGATCATCTCCCACGAGCACTTCGACCACTACTGGGGGGTGCCGGTCACCTACAAGTACGACCCGACCATTACTACCTACATACCGGAGGGGTTTTACCCCGAGGGGCTGCAGTATCTCCAGGATGCCGGCCACAAGGGTAAGGTGGTCAAGATCAAGCCGGGGCTGAACCCCCTCATTCCCGGCCTGGCGACCTTCGTGTTCGCCGTTCCCATCATCTGCCGGGTCTACGGGGAGCAGGCGCTCTACGTCAACGTGAAAGATCAAGGATTGGTCAGCATCACGGGGTGCTGCCACTTCGGCATCATCCAGTTTTCCGAGACCGCATTCCGGGAGATCAAGTACGAGAAGGACAACCTCTACG
>JBFYWX010000405.1:0-6845 GCA_041310825.1 Desulfobacteraceae bacterium
ATGAGGACACCGCATGGAAAAGATTCTGGTCATCGACGATGAGAAACCCACGTTGATGATGTTCCGATTGACGCTCGCCGCCTACGGCTACGACGTGCTGACGGCGGAAAACGGCCAGGAGGGGCTGGAGACTTTCGGCCGCGAGCGGCCCAGCATCGTTCTGACCGACATCAAGATGCCCGGCATGAACGGCATCGAGGTGCTGAAGCAGGTCAAGGCGATCGACCCGTCCACCGAGGTGATCGTCATCACCGGCCACGGCGACATGGATCTCGCCATCCAGGCCCTGAACCTGGACGCCACCGACTTCATCAACAAACCCATCCAGCGCCACCTGCTCGAGGCGGCGATCCGGCGCGCCCAGGATCGCCGGCGCCGGGCCGGCGAACAGTCGGCGGAGCTGGTCCTCCAGACCGCCGGGCCGGCCGCCGTGATCGTGATCCAGGGCAGCATCACCGCCGCCGCCGAGGCCCGGCTGCAAGCCCTTTACCGCGAGGCCTTGGCGCTCGACAAACCCCGCATCGTGCTGCATTTCCTGGAGAGCGCCACCGTCAACGGGGCCGGAATCGCGGTCCTGACCCAGCTCCTGCTGGAGAGCCAGAGGCAAGGCCGCCAGGTCGTGGTGGCCGAGCTCTCCGAGAACCTGCGCAAGGTCTTCGAGATCGTGGGGCTGTCCAAAATCGTGCCGATGGTGGACACCCTGGAGAAGGCGCTGGCTTGAGATTACCGTGAGGGAGGAGAGAATGAATTCGACGCGATCTGCTGCCATGATACTCCTCGTCATCGGCCTGCTCTGGGGGGGAGCTTCGATGGTCCCGGTCCAAGCCGCCGGCCTGCCCAAGCCGGGCGCTACGCTGCCGGCCTTCGAGCTACCGGCGCCGGCCGCCGAAAAGGCCCGGGACTACCTCGGCATCAGCGGGGAACGGTTTCGGCTGGCGGATATCCCCGGCCGGGTGCTGCTGCTCGAGGTCATCGGCATCTATTGCCCGCAGTGCTACCAGCAGGCCCCGCTCTTCAACACCCTCTTCAGCCGGATCGAAAAAGGCCGGCTCAAGGACCAGGTCAAGATGCTCGCCCTCGCCGCCGGAGGCAACGACACCGAGATCAACTACCTCACCGAGCAGGTGCAGTACCTCTTCCCGATCGTCGCCGACCCGCGTTTCGAGGTCCACCAACTGCTCGGGGAACCGCGCACCCCGTTCACGCTGCTCCTCGACCCGAGCGGCAAGGTGCTTTACACCCATATGGGCGTGATCGAGAACATCGACGCTTTCCTTAAACGGATCAACGAGCTGGTGCGCTGAACCCCATGGCTTCCCCGCAATCCCCCCTGCGGGAGGCCGTCGCGCAGGCCTCCCGGGCCCAGGCCGAGATCGAGCGGCGGGTGTTTCACCTGAAGTGCCTGCACGAGGCCGCCTCTGAGCTGTCCGGTCTCACCCAGCCCCGCCGGATCATCGAGACCTTTCTGCTCACCGCCCTGGGGCTCTTCGGGGCCGCCCGGGGGCTGGCCCTCCTGGTGAACACCCAAAACCGCCAGGGGCACGTCACCCAGCGCGGGCTCAGCCCATCGGAGGCCGAGGCCTGCGAGCGCAACTTGTCCCGCATCGCGGAGCACTACCTGCCCGATGAGCGCCTGCCCCGCCACGCCGCCTTCCTCCCGCCCGGGCCGGAGTCCGACATCGGGCTGCTGCCCGCCGACACCGCGCTCGTCCTCGCGCAGCGGGTGGACGGCAACTACGCCCTGCTCTGCGGCCTCGGGCCCAGGCTCTCGGGGGAGCACTTCGGAGAGGCGGATAAGACCACCCTGCTCAATTTGGCCGAAACGGTGGCCGGGGCCCTTTCGCAGAACCTCTTCCACCGGGAAATCCAGCAGCTCAGCGCCGGTTTGATGCGCCAGAGCCAGGCGCTCGACGAGGCCCAACGCACGGCCGCCCAGGCACGCGAGCGGCTGGACCTGCAGATCTTTCACCTGCAAACCCTTTACGACTTTACGCGCGAGCTGAGCCCGCTGGCCGCAACGGACAAGCTCCTGGAGAGTTTCCTCCTGACCGTGATGGGCACCTTCGGGGCCGGCCGCGGGTGCGTCCTGCTCTGCGACCGCAAGAGCGGGTGCGTGCGGTGGTTCGCCCGCGGAATCCCGGAGCCCCGGCAGTGGACCCTGGAGCCGGCGGAAAAACTGATCTATCGGGGGTTCCAGGCGACCGCGGAGCGGCGCCTCGCACCGATGACGGCCGGTTTCATCCTGGACCCGGCGGAGGCCCTGCCCGAATCCGAACTGGGGTTTTCCGCCCGCACGGCCGTGCTCTTCACGGTGGACGACACGCTCTTCGGCCTGCTCGCGCTGGGCCCGCTTATCAGCCAGGCGGCCCTGCCCGCGGCATCGCGGGAGCTGCTGGGGGGGCTCACGATCAACTGGATGGCGTTTTTGAAGAACGCACGGGCCTTCGAAACCATCCAGGCGCTCAACGCGGACCTCAACCGCACCAATGCCGACCTGCGCCGCACCATCGCCGAGCTGACCGAGGCCCGCGACCAGATCCGGCTGCTGCAGGTCGCCAAAAACCGCCTGCGGCAGATGATCCGGCGCGAAGTGGAGCGGGCCGGGCGCTTCCGATGGGCCGACCTCCTGGGGATCGTGGTCATTGCCACGCTCCTGGCGCTGGCATTCAACTCCTCCAGCCCCCACGGCATCCCGCTTATGCCGGAGGGCCTTTTTCAACCCCCGGCCCCCCGCATCGATGCGCTCACGGCGCACGGGATGCTCGCCCGCGGCGAGGCCGTTCTGGTGGACGCCCGGCCGCCTGAGCTGTTCCAGCAGAAGCGCATCGCCGAGGCGATCAACATCCCGGTGGCGCTCTTCGACGTGATCTTCCCCATGAAACTCGGCCCCGTGCTCACGCCGGAGCAGGTGGTGCTGATCTACGGCCGCACCGTGAGCAAGCACTACGACGAGGAGTTGGCCCAGCGGCTGCTCGACCGCCACGACCAGGTCCGGGTCCTCGCGGGCGGACTTTCGGCCTGGGAAGCGAACGGGCTGGCGGTGGCGCCATGAAATGGCCGGATCGATTGAAGGCGGCCCTCACCCACCCCGTGCTGGGGCTGGTGCTGCGGGTCTACGTCGGGGCGGTGTTCGTTTCCGCCAGCCTCTACAAGATCAACTTTCCCGCAGAGTTCGCCGAGACCATCGCCGCCTACCAGCTCGTGCCCTACGGGGCGGTGAACGCGATAGCGTTGGTCATGCCCTGGGCGGAGCTGGTCGGCGGCATCCTCATGGTGCTGGGGATCCGCACCAAGGCCGCGGCGGCCGTGATCGGCGGGATGCTGGTGCTCTTCAGCCTTGCAATTTTCATCACCCTGCTGCGCGACATCCCCATCGGCTGCGGATGCTTCACCTCGCTCGAAGACCCCATGGGGTGGGACACCCTTGTCCGCGACCTCCTGTGGCTGGCCATGACGATTCACGTCTACCGTTTTCCTTCGGCCCTGCAGCTGGAGACCGGGCTGTTCAAATCCCTGCGGGAGGTGGATGCATGAGGCGGGCGCTCGTATGGACGGCAGTCCTTCTGATCGGGGTGCTCGGCGGGGCCTGCGACACCCGGCCCGCGTGGGAGGGTCGCTACGCGGGCCGTCCCGACCAGGGCCCGGCCGGAGCGGTGGTCCTGACCCTGGAAGGCAGCGGCAAGGGGCAGTGGACGGCCGAGGGCGAGAGCACGCCCCTGCGCTGGGAAGAGCGCAGCGGGGCGCTCTGGCTGCACCTCAAAAGCGGCGGGGTCCTGGTGGCCCGCCCTGTGCCCGGCCAGCCCGCTGTAACCCTCGATCTGCCGGGGGTCGGGACGCTGACGCTGCGCAAAGAGCGACCTTGACGCTTAGTCTTTTTGAAAAAATAACTGCCATTCAGTTGTTGACATCCAGCCAGCTCTCTTCTATAGAGTGACGAACATCCTCACGTAAACTTACGATCGCTTACAGCCGAGGCGCCTTTACGCAGATCCACCATCGCCACCAACAGGTTGACCGAGCTGACCCGACCGTGCTCACAAGGCGCATGCAGCCCCATCTTCGTAGCTCCCATAAAGCCGGACGTTTTTCCGTCCAGCGCTATTCCCAAACACCACTCAGGAAAGGAGGGAATTTATGCAACTGACACGCAGGCAGTTTGTCCAGGTCACGGGTGCCGCTGCGGCGGGGGTGGCATTCAGCGGCCTGGGGTCGGACCTCGCTCCCGTCGCAGCCCACGCCCGGGAGTTGAAGACCAAGGCCGCCAAGGAGACCACCACGATCTGCCCTTATTGCGGGGTGGGCTGCGGGGCCATCGTCTCCACCAGCCAGACGACCGGCCGGGTCATCAACATCGAGGGCGACCCGGATCACGTCATCAACCGCGGGGCCCTCTGCTCCAAGGGTTCATCGCTCTACCAGCTGGCCGAAAACAAGAACCGGCTGACCCGGCCCATGTACCGGGGGCCCGGCGAAAAGCAGTGGAAGCCGGTCTCCTGGGAGTGGACGCTCGACACCATCGCCCAGCGTGTCAAGGCCACGCGCGATGCCAGTTTCACGGCCAAGAACGCCAAGGGCGATCTGGTCAACCGCACCGAGGCCATCGCCTCGGTCGGCAGCGCGGCCATGGACAACGAGGAGTGCTGGATCTACCAGGCCATGCTGCGTGCCATGGGGCTTGTCTACATCGAGCACCAGGCCCGTATCTGACACAGCGCCACGGTAGCGGCTCTGGCAGAGTCGTTCGGGCGCGGCGCGATGACCAACCATTGGATCGACCTCAAGAACAGCGACGTGATTCTCATCATGGGCAGCAACGCTGCCGAGAACCATCCCATCTCCTTCAAGTACGTCACCGAGGCTCAGGAGCGGGGCGGCAAGCTCATCAGTGTCGACCCCCGGTTCACCCGGACCTCGGCCAAGGCGGACATTTACGCCCCCCTGCGTTCCGGGACCGACATCGCCTTCCTGGGCGGAATGATCAAGTACATCATCGACAACCGGCTCTACAACGAGGAGACCCTCATCGCCACCTCGGATGCCTCCTTCCTGGTCGGCGAGGGGTTTGATTTCAAGGACGGACTCTTCTCGGGCTTCGACGCCACCAAGCGGGCCTATGACGCGAGCAAGTGGGCCTTGCAGATGGACGCAAACGGGGTCCCCAAGCGGGATTTGACGCTCCAGGACCCGCGCTGCGTCTTCCAGCTCTTGAAGAAACACTACGCGCGCTACACCCCGGGGCTGGTCTCCAAGATCACCGGCACTTCCGAGAAGGATCTGCTCACGGTCTGGAAGACCTACGCCGCGACCGGCGAAAAGGGCAAGGCCGGCACCATCATGTACGCCATGGGCTGGACCCAGCACACCGTCGGCGTCCAAAACATCCGCACCATGGCGATCATCCAGACCCTGCTCGCCAACATGGGCATAGCGGGCGGCGGCGTGAACGCCCTGCGCGGGGAGTCCAACGTCCAGGGCTCCACCGACCAGGCCCTGCTCTTCCACATCATCCCCGGCTACATGGCGACCCCCGCCACCAACTGGCCCAAGCTCGAGGACTACCTGAAGCGCCGCGCCAAGAGCAACGACCCCTTGAGCGCCAACTGGTGGCAGAACGAGCCCAAGTACATGGTAAGCCTGCTCAAGGCCTACTTCGGCGACACCGCCACCCCGGCAAACGAGTTCGGCTATCAGTATTTGCCCAAGCTCGACGCCGGCAAGCCTTACAGCTGGCTCGATCTCTTCGATGTCATGTACAACGGCCAGATCAAAGGATTCTTTGCCTGGGGTATGAACCCCGCCTGCAGCGGAGCCAACTCCAATAAAACCCGCGCCGCCATGGCGAAGCTCGACTGGATGGTCAACGTCAACCTCTTCGACAACGAGACGGGCTCCTTCTGGCGCGGCCCCGGCATGGACCCGGCCAAGGTCAAGACCGAGGTCTTCATGCTGCCGGCCTGCGTCTCGGTGGAGAAGGAGGGCAGCATCACCAACTCCGGCCGCTGGATGCAGTGGCGCTACCAGGGGCCCAAGCGCATGGGCGAAAGCCGGCCGGACGGCGACATCATCCTCGCCCTGGGCAACAAGCTCCGGGCGCTCTACAAGAAAGAGGGCGGAGCCTTCCCCGATCCCATTCTCAACCTGAAATGGGACTATGGCGACTCCCACGGGGAGTTCGACCCCCACAAGGTGGCGAAGCAGATCAACGGCTACTTCCTGGAGGATGTGAAGGTCGGGGAGACGGTCTACAAGAAGGGCACCCTCGTCCCGAGCTTCGCCTTCCTGCAGGTTGACGGCACCACCTCTTCGGGCTGCTGGATCTACTGCGGCAGCTACACCGAGAAGGGCAACATGGCCGCCCGCCGCGGCCAGCAGGATGCGCCGAACGGAATCGGGCTTTTCCCCGAATTCGCCTGGGCCTGGCCGGTCAACCGGCGCATCATCTACAACCGCGCCTCGGTCGACCCCCAGGGGCAGCCCAACGATGTGAAGGACTGGGTGATCAAATGGGAGGACGGCAAGTGGGTGGGCGATGTGCCCGACGGGGCCTGGCCCCCGCTGGGGAGCCTTCAGACCCCCGACGCCAAGTCGCGCTGGCCCTTCATCATGACCCGCCACGGCTTTGCCACGATCTTCGGGGCAGGATTGAAGGACGGCCCCTTCCCGGAGCACTATGAACCGCTCGAGTGCCCGGTCGAGAAGAACTACATGAACGCCCAGCGGGTAAACCCGACCGCGCCGGTCTTCGGCGGGAAGGCCGACGAGTTCGCGACCTGCGACCCGCGTTACCCCTATGTCGGCACCACCTACCGGGTGAGCGAGCACTGGCAGACGGGCCTCATGACCCG
>JBFYWX010000421.1:0-12928 GCA_041310825.1 Desulfobacteraceae bacterium
GATGGAAGAGAAGCACTGGATCGAGTGGGTCGAGCTGCTCGTCGACGGCAAGGTCTACCGCCAGTTCCTGAAGCCGGGACAGGCGCCGGAAGCCTCCTTCTGCATCAAGGGCGAGAAGGTCGCCGCCCGCGAGTACTGCAACTTGCACGGGCTCTGGAAGGCCTAACCGGGGGGTGAACAAGGGCGCCTGAAGCCGTGAACCGGCGGCGGGCGGCTCTCGTAAGGGAGGTGACACCATGCCAAGCTGGAAGTGTTCCAACTGCGGGTACACGTTCGAATCGAATGCGCATCCGGACCAATGCCCGTCGTGCAAACAGAAATGCGAGTTCCTCGACAACACCTGTTACACGCCCGACTGCGCCGCCCAGGGGGTCGACCCTCGGATCGCCAAGCCCAAACCGTAGGAGCGGCCTAGTGGTCATGCACCAATGGTGGATGGCGGTTCAGACCAAGGCCGCAGTGATGTCGCAACCGCAGGCGTAGTAAAAGGCCGCGTCGCGGATGGCGACGAAAGCGAACGCCGGCATGCGCCGCCGGACACCGTTTAGGGCTGCTCACTCACGAACCACAACCAACGGAGGTTCCGCCATGGGCAAGATCCTCATCGCCTATGCCACCCGCACCGGGGAGACCCAGAACATCGCCGATTTGATCGCCGAGGGGGTGCGTCTTGCCGGCCACCAGGCCGATGTCGTCAACGTCAAAACCATCCCGAACGAATCGGCTCTTGCCGGCTACGACGGCTACGTCTTCGGCTCCCCCACCTACCACGGCGACATGCTCCAGGCGATGAAGACCTTTTTGTTCCTGACCGAAAAAGCCGGTCTGACAGGCAAGGCGGGAGGTGCTTTCGGCGCCTTCGGATGGAGCGGGGAAGCCAACGACCGCATCTTCCAGACCATGAAACACGTGTTGAAAATGGATATGGTCGGCGACTGCCTCCGCCTCAAGTCGAGCTCGCTCGGCGGCGGCCTTCAGATGGCCCAGGAATACGGACGCCAGCTAGCGAAAAAGCTGGGTGCCTGATCTCACAACCACCATCCACCCAACATGGGAGGGAATCATGGCCAGTGAAAAAACCACTCCGCAGCACTGCCCGGGCTACGCCAACTTCAAGAGCCTGAAGTCCTTCACCTGCAACTGCCCCGCTTGCGGCGCGGAGAAGGAGATCTTCTCGGATGAGTTCGAACGGCCGCACAAATGCGGCAAATGCGGGAAGCCGATCGACTTCACCCAGTGCCAGCTTTCCGGTGAAGGCAAAAGCCTCTCGCCGCGATGAAGCGGGCACCCGAAAATTTTGAAGCCGGCGACGCGCTCGCGTCGAGCAGCCGCCGGCCCCACACAGGTTGAACCAGGTAATGCTGACCCTTTTTAAAAGCGCGGCCCTGCTGGCGATCGTGCTTTTGGCGGCGGGGTCCCTGATCGCGTTGGCAGCCCCCCCGCAGAACCCCGGCGCTCCGGAGATGATGCTCGAGGGCGGGACCAGCGGCAAGGTCCCGTTCCCCCACCTGCGGCATCAGCAGAAGCTTACGGACTGCAACCAGTGCCACCTCAAGTTCCCCCAGACGCCGGGGGCGATCGAGGCGCTCAAGACCGAAGGGAAGCTTGCCAAGAAAGAGGTCATGAACACCATGTGCACCAAGTGCCACCAGGAAAAGAAACGGGCCGGAGAGCTTAGCGGGCCGACCACCTGCACCACCTGCCATGTGAAGGGATGAAGAGGGACACCCCATGCTGATCCTCGGCCTCCAAGGCAGCCCCCGCAAGAAGGGCAACACCCAGTTTCTGCTCTCCACCTTTTTACAGGCGGCGGAAGCGAAGGGGGCCGTCACCCGGATCATCCCGGTGGCGGAGCGCAACATCCTGCCCTGCAAAGAATACGTCGTCTGCGAGCGCAAAGGCACCTGCCCGATCGACGACGACATGGCATCCGAGATTTACGGGCTGCTGCGCCAGGCCGAGGTCGTGGTGCTCGCCACCCCCATATTCTTCTATAACATGACCTCCCAGCTCAAAGCCCTGGTGGACCGCTGCCAGACCTTCTGGGCACGCAAATATCGCCTGAAACTGGCCGACCCGCTCAAGGCGACCCGCCGCGGCTTTCTGCTCAGCGTGGCCGCGACCCGCGGCAAAACCCTCTTCGAGGGGCTGCAGCTGACCACGAAGTACTTCTTCGATGCCATCGACGCCCGCTTCGAAGGCAGTCTGGTCTATCGCGGCATCGAGGGGCCGAAAGACCTGGCGAACCACCCCACTGTCGGGCAGGAAGTGGAGGCAGCGGTAGCTGCGCTCATGGCCCACTACGCTCCGCGCAAAAAAGTGCTCTTTCTCTGCCGCCGGAACTCCGCCTGCAGCCAGATGGCGGGGGCCTTCGCCCAGCACCTGGCCGGCGACCGCCTGGATGTGGCAACCGCCGGCAGCGAGCCCGCGGATGCGATCGACCCCGACGTGGCAAGGGTGATGGCGGAAGTCGGCATCGACCTGGGCTTCCGCCGGCCGCAGGGCATCGATGCCGCCCTGGCCCACGGCACCCCGGGTACGATCGTCAGCATGGGCTGCGGCGATGGCTGCCCCGCGCTTCCGGGAGCGGACCGCCGGGAGTGGGACCTGCCGGACCCGGCCGGCCAGCCGGTCGCGGCCATGCGCCGGGTGCGCGATGCGATCCAAACCCGCGTCAAGGAGTTGATCGGCGAGCTGGCGGCGTGATGGATGTGGATCTATTTTCTCGTGGAGGTGTACCGATGGCAAAACCCGAAGAAATGTACCAGTGCCAGACCGTCAACTGCGGGTGCCTGTATGACCCGGATCGCGGCGACCGCCGCGGCAAGGTGCCCAAGGGGGTCCAGTTCCAGAACCTGGGGGAGAACTGGTGCTGCCCGGTCTGCGGCGCCGGCAAAAGAATGTTCAAACCGCTGGCCGGACCGGGGTCTGTAAAGGACGATCCATCGGGCTGAAACTAGGCACTGCTCCGGGCAGGCACCGGTGGTGTTCGCGTTCGTTGAAAGCAGTATCGCCGATTCGGCGACCCCATTTCAAACCCAAAGGAGGAGAACAAGATGGACAGGTATGTGTGTCAGGTGTGCGGCTATATCTACGACCCGGCCCAGGGCGATCCGGACAACGGCGTCAAACCCGGCACCCCCTTCGAGAAAGTGCCCGACAGCTGGGAGTGCCCGGTGTGCGGCGCCCCGAAGGCGGACTTCGCCAAAGAGTCATAGAACGGGAACAAACGCCCCTGTTTCGAACCGGATGTCGAATGCCCCTGTTTGCCCCGGCGGTGTCGAGGCAGACGGGGGTATTTAGTTGAATCAGGTGATTTTCCGGTTCCGCTGCGATTGCGAATGCTGCGACGGTGGTTATTCTATCAGTACGGCAAAACGGGCACGTAGCCAGCCCTTGCGGTTCACGTCCCCCTGCACGGTAAGGCCGCTTCGAGGGAGAAAATCGTGCACGGGTACGTGAACGCGGAAATGTACTTACAAAAAACCGTTTCTTCGCATGCTGATGGCGACATGACATTGAACGTTACACGTTGCGCGCTCTTCGGAAGAAGAATCAGGTGCCGCTAAAACAACGAACACGAGGTGAATGATGCATCCAGTGCAGATCGCTCCAGGGGTCTACAACGTCGGGGTCAGTGATTGGAACATTCGCGATTTCCACGGCTATTCAACCGATTTGGGGACGACCTACAACGCCTTTTTGGTCGTGGACGAAAAGGTGGCCCTGATCGACTCGGTCAAAAAGGAGTTCGCCGAGCAGCTGCTCGACAATATCGCGCGCATCGTCGATCCGAAGAAAATCGACTTTGTCGTCAGCAACCACACCGAGCCGGACCATGCCGGCAGCCTGGAACGGGTGATGCACCGGGTCGGCGAAGACAAGCCCCTCATCTGCTCCAAGATGGGCCACAAGAACCTGCCGAAGCACTTCTCCCGCCAATGGAACTATCGCCCGGTCGAAAATGGTGAGGAGCTGACGCTCGGCAAGCGCACCCTGGCGTTCCTCGAAACCCGCATGGTGCACTGGCCGGACAGCATGTTCAGCCTGCTCAAGGAAGACGGAATCCTATTTTCGAGCGACGGGTTCGGCCAGCACTACGCCGGGCCGGAGAAGTTCGACGACGAGATCGGCGAGCGCATCATGGGGCCCGCCAAGAAATACTTTGCCAACATCCTGCTGCTTTACGCCCCGCTGATCGACAAACTGATCCGCCAGGTCCAGGAGCTGAAGCTCGACATCCGCATGATCTGCCCCGACCACGGGGTCATCTGGCGCCGGGACCCGGGGAAGATCATCGCCGCCTACCGGCACTGGTGCCGGCAGGAGCCCGAAAAAAAGGCCGTCGTCGTCTACGACACCATGTGGAAGAGCACCCAGAAAATGGCCGAGGCCATTAACGCGGGGATCACGGCCGAGGGCGTACACTCCCGGCCCCTCAGCCTGCGGGCCTGGCACCGCAGCGAGGTGATGACCGAAGTGTTCGACGCCCGGGCGGTGGTAATGGGCTCGCCGACGTTGAACAACGGCCTCTACCCCAGCCTGGCGGACTTTCTCTGCTACATGAAGGGGCTCAAGCCGAAGAACAAGATCGGGGCTGCCTTCGGCTCCTACGGCTGGAGCGGGGAGGCCGTGAAGCTGATCGAGAAAGAGCTAGAGGAAATGGGCATCCCGCTCACTCAGCCGGGGCTGAAGATCCAGTTCGTGCCCGAAAAGGCGCATCTCGAGGCCTGCCGCGAATTCGGCCGCCAGATCGGCCGTGCGGTCCAAGCCGGCGCACCGGCATCGTCGTGATGCCCAAAACGGCGCCTCAAGTGAAACCCATGAAACGACCGGTAGTTGAATTGAGCGACTGCAACCGCTGCGAGGTGTGCGTGGAGTCCTGCCCGTCCGTCTTCCGCATGAACGAGGCCGGGTTCGTCGAGGTGGCCGACCTGTCGCGCTATCCCGAGGACGAGGTGAACGAGACCATCAAGAACTGCCCGGCGGACTGCGTCTTCTGGGAAGAGGAATAACGCCGACCCTCTTATGCCGAGGACCCAGCCATCCGGTAGGGAGTTGAAACAGCTGATCGTAGCGCATTTGAGATCGGATGAGCTCGGCCCCGCCCTGACCCAGATCCTGCAACTGCCGGCCCGCCGGGCGGTGAACCCTCTCTTTTCCCTGTTCTGTGACCGGGACCCGCTCCTGCGCTGGCGCGCCGTGACCGCCATGGGGGCGGTGGCGGCGGCCCTCGTTGAGCGTGAGCCGGAGTCCGCCCGGGTGGTGATGCGCCGGTGCATGTGGAACCTGAACGAGGAGTCCGGGGGGATCGGGTGGGGCTGCCCGGAGGCCATGGGCGAGAGCACGGCCCGCAGCGAACTGCTCGCCGCGGAGTACGGCTGCATCCTCATCTCCTATCTCTGGCCGCGGGGCAATTTCCTGGAATTTTCCGCCATCCAGCCGGGCGTACTCTGGGGGGTGGGCCGACTGGGCTACGCCCGGCCGCCGGTCCTCGGGGAGTACGCCGCGCGCATAAACCCCTTTCTGACGGCCGAGGATGCCCCGCGCCGGGGGCTCGCCGCCTGGGCCGCCGGCGCCATCGGCAACGCCGAGTCGGTCGCGCCGCTCACGCGGCTGACGGAGGACGTGGCGCTTCTGGATTTTTACCAGGAGGGGCGGCTCAGCCGGGTTTCGGTGGGCGAGTTGGCCCACACCGCCCTCCGGCGTCTAAGCACCACATCGGCATGAGGGCCTGACCCATTAAATGGATCGCCCCGGTTTGACACAGCCGCAGTCATCCCTACTATCCGAGCACCAACCGAATTAAAAAACAAGCCGATAGGAGGATCCGGGATTCATGTCCAAGAAGACCTTCTCGATTCCCAAAATATCGTGCGGCCACTGCGTGATGGCCATCAAGAACGAGCTGTCCGATATCCCGGGCGTGCGCCAGGTGGAGGGCAACCCCCAGGGCAAGAGCATCGAGGTGGAGTGGGACGCTCCGGCCACCGAGGAGGGGATCCGGGCCGCCCTGACCGACATCAACTACCCGGCGGCCTGACCATGGACCGCGACGCCCTTCTGCTGACGGCGCTCCACGCCTCGGTCCGGGCCGGGCTGGCCACGCTCGAGGTGTATCAGACCGACCTTGAAGTCGAGCACAAGGCCGACCAGTCGCCCCTGACCGTGGCGGACACCCGCTCGCATGCTATTATCGCCCAGGCGCTTGCCGGCACGCAGATCCCTGTTTTGAGCGAGGAGGGAAAACGCATCTCCTACGCGGAGCGCCGAGCATGGCCGCGGCTGTGGATCGTGGACCCTCTCGACGGCACCAAGGAGTTCATCAAGCGCCTGGGAGAGTTCACGATCAACATTGCGCTGGTCGAGGATCAGCGCCCGACCCTGGGGGTGGTCTACGTCCCCGTCAAGCGAACGCTCTACTTCGGGCGGCTGGAGGACGGCGCCTTTCGCGTAGATGACCCCGAGGCCCTCGGAACACTCGCCGCCGGGGAAACCGGCGCAGACCCGCCCGCGGCCATCGCCGATTTCAAGGCGCGCGCCACGAAACTCCCCGACGATCTAAGCGTTCATTCCCCCTTTGTCATTGTCGGCAGCCGCTCCCACGCCACGGAGGAGTTGCACGCATTTGTCGCGCAGAAGCGGCGGGAGCTGGGGGAGGTGAGCTTCGTATCCGCGGGAAGCTCCATTAAATACTGCCTCGTGGCCGAGGGACGCGCGGACGTCTATCCCCGGCTGGGGCCGACCATGGAGTGGGACACCGCCGCGGGCCAGGCGATCGTCGAAGCGGCCGGGGCTACCATGGTCCGCCACGACACCGGAACACCGATGACCTACAACAAGAAAGAGCTCCTGAACCCCTGGCACGTGGTGATGAGGAAAAAAAGAAGTGATGAGTAACGAGCAACGAGTAACGAGTAAAAGAATTATATCGCTCCGCGGTAGGTGCCTGCTCGTTGCGCATTACTTGCATAAGGATCTCTGACCGGTTCTTTCACTCGTTACTCGTTACTCGTTACTCGTTACTTTCCTATGCCTACCCAGACCCTCCAGATCCCCGTGCACGGCATGAGCTGCGCGAACTGCGCGGCGACGATCGAACGCGCGGTGAAGAAGCTGCCCGGCGTCTCCGAGGTGAGCGTCAATTTTGCCGGCGAGCAGGCGGCGGTCGCCTTCGACCCTAAAATCCTCACGCTCAACGATCTCGTCGCCAAGATCCAGAAGTCCGGTTATGCGGTGCCGACCGCCCGGCTTGAGCTCGCAATCTCCGGCATGACCTGTGCCAACTGCGCGGCGACGGTGGAGCGGACACTGTCCAAAAAGGTGCCGGGAGTCGTTCACGCGGCGGTCAATTTCGCCTCCGAGAGCGCCTCTGTGGAGTACCTGCCGGAGCTGGTCGGGATCCCGGAGCTGACGGATGCGGTTGCCGCCGCCGGTTTCGGCGCCGCCGTGCCCGCGGAGACAGCGGAGGCCGAAGATGCCGAGGCGGCCGCCCGGCGCCGGGAGGTGGCCGACCAGACCCGCAAGTTTTTAGCCGGCGTCGCCTTCACCCTGCCCCTGTTCCTCCTCAGCATGGGCCGGGACTTCGGCGTGATCGGCCAGTGGAGCCATGCCCCCTGGGTGAACTGGCTCCTTTGGGCCCTGGCCACCCCGGTGCAATTCTACACAGGCTGGGATTATTACACCGGCGGCTTCAACAGCCTTCGCAACCGCAGCGCCAACATGGACGTGCTCGTGGCCCTGGGCTCCTCCACGGCCTATTTCTATTCCCTCGCCCTCCTGCTGCACCCCCCGCTCGGGGACCACGTCTATTTCGAGACCGCGGCGGTCATCATCACCCTCATCAAGCTCGGCAAGATGCTCGAATCCCGCACCAAGTCGCGCACCGGCGGGGCCATCCGCCAGCTCATCGGGCTGAAGCCCCGGACCGCCGTCGTCTTGGAGAACGGCGCCGAGCGGGAGGTCCCGCTCTCCCAGGTGCGGGTGGACGATATCGTCCTCGTCCGGCCCGGCGGCAGCCTGCCGGTGGACGGAGTGGTCGTCGAGGGGGAGTCCGCGGTGGACGAGTCCATGCTGAGCGGGGAGCCGCTCCCGGTGGACAAGCGTCCGGGGGATGCGGTCGTCGGCGGCAGCATCAACGGCGAGGGGCTTCTCAAGGTGCGCGCCCGGGCGGTGGGCAAGGCCACGGTGCTCGCCCAGATCATCCGCCTGGTCCAGGAGGCCCAGGGCAGCAAGGCCCCGATCCAGGCCCTGGCCGACCGGATGGCGGCTGTTTTTGTGCCGGCGATCATCGTGCTGGCGCTGATCGTGTTTCTGCTGTGGTGGGTTCTCGGGGGGGATTTCGCCGCCGCGATGATCCGTCTCGTGGCGGTGCTCGTCATCGCCTGCCCGTGCGCGCTCGGACTCGCCACCCCGACCGCTATCATGGCCGGGATCGGGAAAGGTGCGGAACACGGGATCCTTTTCAAAAACAGCGAAACGCTCGAGCGGGTGAGCCGGCTGAACGTGGTCGTGCTCGACAAGACCGGCACGATCACAGCCGGCCGGCCCGCGGTGGTCGATGTGCGGCCTTTTGCACCAGCCGGGTTGAGCCCGACCCAGCTGCTGGCGCTGGCGGCGGCGGCGGAGAAGGGCTCGGAGCACCCGCTGGGGAGGGCGATCGTGCGGCACGCCGAGGCACTAGGCCTTGAGCTTGCCGAGCCGCTCGAGTTCAAAGCGGCCGGCGGCAGCGGGGTTCAGGCCCGCGTCGACGGGGCGCGGGTCGCCATCGGAAAGCCCGGCTGGATCGAAATGGATCTCGGCATCGCTCTGGGCGCCGGCCAGGGGGACATCAAGGAGCTGCAGGAGCAGGGCCACACGGTCATGGTGGTGACGCGGGAGGGGCAGGCGCAGGGGCTGATCGCCGTGGCCGACACCCTGAAGCCGGAATCCCCGGCAGCCATCCGGCAGCTTCTGGCGCTGGGCCTAAACGTCGCCATGCTCACCGGCGATAACGCCGCCACCGCCCGCCGTATCGCCGCCCAGGTCGGCATCGAAGAGGTTCTGGCCGAGGTACGCCCGGAGGAGAAATCCACCCGGGTCAAGCAGATCCAGGAGCGGGGGGGGACCGTGGCCATGGTGGGGGACGGCATCAACGACGCCCCGGCGCTGGCCCAGGCCGATGTGGGGATCGCCATCGGCACCGGGACCGACGTCGCGATCGAGACCGCCGGGGTCATTCTCTCGAGCGGCGACCTGGAAGGCGTGGCCCGCGCGATCCGGCTGAGCCGCGCCACCATGCGCACCATCCGCGAAAACCTCTTCTGGGCCTTCGGCTACAACGTGCTGCTGATCCCGGTTGCCGCCGGGGTCCTCCACCCCTTCGAGTCCCTGCCGGGCATGCTGCGGGAACTGCACCCAATTCTCGCCGCCCTGGCCATGGCGTTCAGCAGCGTGTCGGTCGTCTCGAACAGTCTGCGGCTCTACCGGGCCAAGGTCCGTTGACGGCCGGGTGCATGTAACCATTTGGCCCGCCATGGATCACTACCACTTCAAAAGCACACGTTTCAACGCAGAAATTGTGCCGTCTGCGAAGCCGTAACGTATGAAAAGAGTGGACAACCGGAGCTGGTTTCACTATAGATGCAGAGGAGAAACGGAATGATTGAAATTTTGATTATTGCGGCGGTGGTGGGCGTCTGGCTCTTTCTTCAGCTCTATCTCTTGCCCAGGATGGGAATATCGACCTGACTGCGCTCCTCTTGTCAGGTGACAAGGAAAAATGGCGGAGTCTCAACCCCCGAATCGCCCCGCGATCCACGATAACGACACCGAATTGATTCAAGCCATCAACTCCGGCCGCAGCGACCTGTTTGGGGAGCTCGTGCGGCGTTACGAACAAAAGCTCTACACGTTCGGCCGCCGGATGTGCGGCCACCCCGCCGATGCCGAGGATCTGGTCCAAGAGACCTTTGTGAATG
The DNA here is from genome assembly GCA_041310825.1 of Desulfobacteraceae bacterium. Taxonomy (GTDB): domain Bacteria; phylum Desulfobacterota; class Desulfobacteria; order Desulfobacterales; family SpSt-501; genus SpSt-501. Next base: position 9,960 of record JBFYWX010000421.1, read on the forward strand.
TGCTGCGCTATCTCAAGGACTTTCGGTACGAAACCAAGTTCAAAAACTGGCTCTACCGGGTCGCAGCCAGCACCTGCCTGAAGCAGCGCCGCCGGTCGAAGTACGCGCCCGAGCGTGAACTGACCCTGGAAGAGCTCGCCCCCGAGGAGAGGCTGGAGGCGGTCACCGCTGTGCCCGAATGGGCGCAAATGCCCCTCGAGAAGCTTTTGAACGAAGAGTTGACCCGCACCCTCCAAGAGGCCGTACACACACTGCCCGAGCCCTACCGCCTGGTGGTGGTCCTGCGGGACATGGAGGGGTTCAGCACCGAGGAGACGGCCCGCATCCTCAACCTCACCGAAGCCAACGTCAAGGTGAGGCTGCATCGGGCACGCCTCTTCCTGCGGGATAAGCTGAAAGGGTATTTCGACCATGAGATGTGACACCTCAGCCCACGCCCACTGCCTGGAGCTGTTCGAAAAGCTCTCGGACTACATCGACGGCGAGCTCGACCCGGCCGAACGACTCGCGATCCAGGCCCATGTCGCCGGCTGCATCGCCTGCCTGGCCTGCCTGCAGACGCTGCGGCAGACGGTCGCCCTCTGCCGCACGGGCACGGACCACCCCGTGCCGGAGGAATTCTCCCGCAAACTTTCAACCGTGTTGGCCGTCCCGCCCCACCCCACCGCCGGATGACGACGGGTCGTGGGGCGCTTCCAACCGGCGGACAACGTGCGGACCACCCATGCTGCTCAGTGAACTGAAAGAAGGCCAAAGCGCCACCGTGGTGCGGGTCGGCGGAAACAGCTTGCTGCGGCGCCGGATCCTGGAGATGGGGATCCTCCGCGGGGCGCAGGTCTACGTCGAAAAATACGCCCCCCTGCGCGACCCCTTGGAGCTGATCGTCAAGGGCTACCACGTATCGCTGCGGGTGGAGGAAGCGGCTCAGATCCTCGTCGACGAAGTGCAATAGGTCGTATCATGGCCGCGACACATTTCACCATCGCCCTCGCCGGCAACCCAAACTCGGGCAAGACCACCGTCTTCAACAATCTCACCGGCACCCGCCAAAAGGTCGGCAACTGGCCGGGGGTCACGGTGGAAAAAAAGGAGGGCCATGTCTCCCGGGACGGGCGCGACCTCACCATCGTGGACCTGCCCGGCACCTACAGCCTGACGCCCTTTTCCATCGAGGAGGTGGTCGCCCGCAACTACCTCTTGGATGAACGCCCGGATGTCGTCGTTGACATCATCGACGCCTCCAACCTGGAACGCAGCCTCTATCTTGCCACCCAGATCCGCGAGCTCGACTGCAAGGTACTCTTCGTCCTGAACATGGCGGATGTCGCCGAGCGCCGCGGGACGAAAATCGACGCCCGCACGATGTCCGAGCTCCTGGACGTCCCGGTGGTCTTCACGGTGGGAAACCGAGGCGAGGGCATGGACGAGCTGATCCGGCAGGCCGTGGAGCTGGCCGAATCCCCGTCCGGCTTCCCGCGCCAGCGCCGCGTAAAATACAGCCAGGACATCGAGGAGGCGATCACGCGGCTGCGCGGCCTCATCGAACTGAAAGCCGCTGGGGCCCTCACCTACGACCTGCGCTGGACGGCGATCAAGCTCCTGGAGGACGACAAAATCGTCCAGGAGCGCCTCCTGGCCGCCGCGCCTCAGGCCGGCATGGAGATCCTCCAGGCGTCCCAGACCTTGCGCCGGCATCTTACGGAGCGTTTCGACGAGGAGCCGCAGATCGTCATGACCGATGAACGCTACGGATTCATCGCCGGGATCGTGCGTGAGGTCCAGACCGCCTCCACCCAGCAGCGGGTGGATGTCTCGCGCAGCATCGATCTCGTTCTTACGCACCGGATCTTCGGATTTCCGATTTTCATCTTCTTCATCTGGGCCATGTTCCAGCTGACCTTCAGCCTGGGCGAATACCCGGTGCAGGCGATCGAAGCAGGCGTGGAGTGGCTCTCGGGCGCCATGGGGGCGCTCCTACCCGCGGGCCTCCTCCGCGATCTGGTGGTGGACGGGATCATCGCCGGGGTCGGCAGCGTGATCGTGTTTCTGCCCAACATCCTGATCCTCTTCTTCTGCATCGCGCTCTTCGAGGACACGGGCTACATGGCGCGCTCGGCCTTCCTGATGGACCGGATCATGCACCTGATCGGGTTGCACGGGAAATCCTTCATCCCGATGCTCATGGGCTTCGGCTGCAACGTGCCCGCCATCATGGCCGCCCGTTCCCTGGAGAGCGAAAAGGACCGCATTCTAACCATCTTGATCACCCCGTTCATGTCCTGCTCGGCGAAGCTGCCGGTCTACGTGGTTCTGACCGGGGCCTTCTTCGGGCCCCAGGCCGGCACGGTAATTTTCGGGCTCTACATGCTGGGGATCGTCCTCTCCATCCTGACCGGCCGCCTCTTCCGCTCGACCCTGCTCCGCGGCGCCGACGCGCCCTTCGTCATGGAGCTGCCCCCGTATCGTATGCCCATGGCCAAGAGCCTGCTCATCCACATGTGGGACCGCAGTAAAATCTTCCTGACGAAGATGGGCAAGGTCATCCTGATCGGCTCGATCATCATCTGGGCCCTGTCGAACTTCCCGCGCGACCCCGGAGCGGTCGCGGACGAGGCCGCTATCCGCCTGAAGGCCGGCCCGGTCGCCGCCGCACCGGCATCGGATGCGGGCAGTGCGGCCGAGCTCGAAGCCGCGCAGCGCCGGGCGAAGAAGGCCTCGCAGACCCACACATCCTTCATCGGCCGCCTCGGCCGGTTGATTTCACCGGTTTTTGAACCGCTGGGGATCGAGTGGCGCGGGGGGGTGGCCCTGCTCTCGGGCTTCGTTGCCAAGGAGATCGTCGTCAGCACCCTGGGCGTGCTCTACGCCACGGGGGAGCGCGCGGAGGAGGGCGCCCTGGAAAGGGCCTTGATCGCAGCGGGCATGACTCCGCTCTCCGCCCTGTCGATGATGGTCTTCGTCCTGCTCTA
>JBFYWX010000437.1:0-3429 GCA_041310825.1 Desulfobacteraceae bacterium
CTGCCCCGGGTCATCCGCACCTATCTCAACCGGGTGTCGCAAAACGACACCTGAGGCCGCGGTCCGGCCTTGTGCGGCTTCTGGTGCCGTTCATTCCGCCGTCGGAGGGACGGCGCTTACAAAAACACCGCCCGCCGTGGCTGACGGTTCAATCCCTTTTTCCGGTTCAATCGGTAAATCTTTCAAGCGGGTTGATAGCGGCTTTCGGGGTGTGATAATGTCTGCCGGTGAACCGAATGCTCAAAATCGTCGCCATCACCCTCGTGGCATACGCCGCTTACTGCGGGCTGCTGTTTCTTGCCCAGCGGCACGTTCTCTTTCCGCGCTTCATGATTCCCAGCCCGGGTGCGACCGACACCGCCCGCTGGGGGATCGAGGAGATGTGGCTTACGACCTCCTTCGGGAAGGTCGAGGCCTGGTATATGCCCCCGGCACCGGGGACGGGAGCGGGGCCGGCGCCGGCCGTGATCTTCGCCCACGGAAACGGCGAGCTGATCGATTTCTGGCCGCCGATGCTCGACCATTTCGCCCGCATGGGGGTCGGCCTGCTGCTGGTGGAATACCCGGGCTACGGGCGCTCGGCCGGGAGCCCCTCCCAGGCCGCGATCGCCGAGACCTTCACCCGGGCTTACGACCGGCTCGTGTCCCGACCGGATGTCGATCCGGCGCGGATCGTTCTCTTCGGGCGGTCCCTGGGGGGCGGGGCCGTGTGCGAACTGACATTGACAAGGCCGGCCCGCGCCATCATTCTCATGTCATGTTTCAAAAGCGTGCGCGCATTTGCAATCCGCTACTTGGCGCCGGCCTTTCTCATCCGCGACCCGATGGACAACCTCGCGGCCGTGCGCCGGTTCAACGGTCCGGTCCTCGTCATTCACGGCCGCTTCGACGAGGTGATCCCCTTCGGGCACGGCCAGGCCCTGGCGGCGGCCGCCCCCAACGGGAAACTGATCGCCTACGACGCCGGCCACAACGACTGCCCGCGGGACTGGGATCTCTTCTGGCGGGACGTCGAAATTTTTCTGCGCGATGCCGGAGTGTTGCCGCAGCTTGCCTCCGGCGGCTGAACGGTGCGCGACACTCCGCCGCGGCTGGGCCGTGGCGTGCGCCAGGGTGTCATCCACTCCCGCGAGGGATAACCGATGAACAGAACCGCTTATGAGCGCCCCGTTTTCGGGGTACTCATTCTGACGCTGATCCTGGCCGCGGCGGCGCAGGCGGCGGTCGAGGTGATTGCGATCCGCTACCGCAGCGCCGCGGAACTGCTGCCGGTCGTGCGGACCATGCTCTCGGCGGACGAGAAAGCCTCCGCCGACGATCGCACGAATTCCCTTGTCATCGTCGACAGCGAGCAGGCCATCGCGCGCGTGATGCAGTTTCTGGCCGCGATCGACGCACCCGCGCAGCAGGTCACCGTGCGGGTGCGCTTCCGGGAGAGCCGGGAGCGCGAGGAGCGCTCCGCGGCGGCCGGGGTGCGGGCCTCCGGCAGAGGCGGTTCGGTAGCGGCCGGCCGGGCGTCCCGCGGGAGCGACGGGGTCAATCTGCAGGTCCAGGAGCGCACCCGGCGAACGAGCGGCGGCTCGGAGGTGTTCATCAGCACCTTGTCGGGGAGCTGGGCCTTCATCCGGGTGGGACGGGATATTGCCTTTACCCCCCGCTGGGCGGAGCTCTGCCGCCGCCACGGCCGGACGACGGCCTTCCAGCGGATGGAGACCGGCTTCGAGGTCAAGCCGATCCTGCAGCAGGACAACCTGGCCCTCGTCGAGATCATCCCACGGATCTCCGGCCTGGGATCCGGCGGCTCAGCGGAGGAGGTGCGCTTCGCCGAGGCCGCCACGCACCTACAGGTCCCGACCGGGAGCTGGGTGGCCATCGGCGGTGCGGAACAGGGCGCCCACGAGGTCATCCGTGCCATCCTGGAGGCGGGCTCGGAGCAACAGTCCGGCCGAGTCTCGATCGAACTGATGGTGGATGCAAGGTAAGGTCGGTTCCAACGAAAATAGGAGATCAGCCATGGGGTGGGAACTGACGCCGGCCGTCGCCGAGATTCTCGAGAAGGGCGGTGATTTCACCGGCATCTCCCGCGAGGAGGCGTTGATTCTGATGCGGCTCGGGCTCGAGAGCAAAGAGACCTATGCGCTGATGGGGACCGCCAACCGGATGTCGCGCCGGCAGTTTGGCAACAAAGGGGAGACGCATTTTCATATCGGGCTCAACGTGGAGCCCTGCGCCATGGACTGCGAGTTCTGCTCCCTGACGCGGCGGGCCGGGGTTTTCAAGGAAAAAATCGAGTTCTCCGAGGAAACCCTGATCGCCTGGGCCCGGCAGGGGGAGGCCCAAGGGGCCGACGCGCTCAACCTCATGACCACCGGGGGTTATCCCTTCGGCCGCCTGCTCGAGGTCGGCCGCCTGCTCAAGAAGCACGTCGCGGCGCCCCTGGTCGCCAACACGCGGGACATCACCCACCGCGAAGGGGAGGAGCTCCTTGCGGCCGGGTTCGTTGGGTTCTACCACGCCGTGCGACTGGGGGAGGGCCGGGTAACCCCGTTCAAGCCGGAGCGCCGGATTCAAACCATCCAGGTCCTGGGCGAAGTGGGCCTGCGCTGGATGAACTGCATCGAACCGGTCGGCCCCGAGCACAGCCCCGAGGAGATCGTCGATCTGATGCTGCTCGCCCGGCGCCACGCGGCCACCTACAGCGGCGTCATGCGGCGGATCAACTTTCCCGGGTCCCCCATGGAGCGCTACGGCATGATCACGGAGCTCGAGATGGCGCGGATGGTGGCGGTGAGCCGGCTCGTGATGGGCGGCGGGCCGCGCGCCCACTGTACCCATGAGCCGAATGCGGCCGCACTTCTCGCCGGCGCGAACCTGCTCTTCCCGGAGGTGGGCTCGAGCCCGCGCGACGGAGAGGCCGACACCGGCCGGGGTCGGGGGCGCACGCCGGCCGATTGCACCCGGCTCTTGAAAGAGATGAACTGGGAGCCTGATCTTCCGTCCAACTGCTTTTACGCCGCCGGGGCCGGGGGAGAGCGGCCGGCGGCCGGGGCCCGCGCGTGACGGCCGGCCGTGAACAGCCTCCGTCGCTATCCGTGCGGCTGAGACTCAGCCTGATTCAGATCCTGCTGGTGGTGGGGTTGATCGGTGCGGCCGCCTCCGCCCCGGCGGAGGCGGTGCGGATCGGCACCTGGAAGACCCCTCAGACCATCCAACCCTTCTTCTACGAACGGTTTCTGCCGGCCCTCTTAAAGGCCCGTGTCTTCGCTTTCACCAACCCCGCCGACCAGAAGACAGCACTTCTGGCCGGCAGCCTCGAGGTCTGCGGCACCACCCTGGCTCATGCCATCTTTTCCGCCGCCCAGGGCCAGCCCGTCGTCGTGGTGGCCGCGCTCTGCAACAAGGCCTCGGCCCTGGTGGTCCGGAAGGAGG
>JBFYWX010000446.1:0-4387 GCA_041310825.1 Desulfobacteraceae bacterium
AACCGACAGCGTCTTCAGAGGCAACTGGACTATCTTTCGCCGGCAGCCTTTGAACGTCGATACTACGAACAGCGGCTGGCAGCATGATCGATTTGGTGTCCACTATTGACGACCGACTCCACAGAACAACGTTTACAGAAATTTAATTTCAATCCAACTTTTTGACCTTTTTGGTTCCGGCTCGTCCGGGTTGGGCATTATAGGCATTTTAGCGCATTTAAGGCATTTCACATATACCCCTTCTGCCCCAGGTAGAGCAGGATTTCCTGGGCGGCCTCGTCCGGGGTGAGGTTGGCGGTGTCGATACGGACCTCGGGGGACGCGGGCGTCTCGTAGGGGTCGTCGATGCCGGTGAAGCCTTTGACGAGCCCCGCGCGGGCCTTGGCATACATTCCCTTGCGGTCGCGTTTTTCGCACACCGCGATCGGGGTGGCCACATGGACCTCGATGAACCCGCCGTAGGCGTGGATCGCGCGGCGGATCTCGGCCCGGGTCTTGGCATAGGGCGCAATCGGGGCGCAGATGGCGATGCCCCGGTTTTTGGTGATCTCAGAGGCCACGAAGCCGATCCGACGCACATTGATGTCCCGGTGTTCTTTGGAGAAGTTGAGCTCGCTCGACAGGTTGTGGCGGACGATGTCCCCGTCCAGGAGCGTGACCGGCCGCTCGCCGCGCTCCAGGAACTTGGAGTAGAGGATCCGGGCGATGGTGGACTTGCCGGCGCCGGAGAGGCCGGTCATGAAGATGCTGAACCCCTGCCGGTCCGGCGGGGGATAGGCCTGCTGGAGCTCGGCAATGACCTCGGGAAAGGTAGCCCAGTCCGGGATCCGCCGTCCCTCGCGCACCCGCCGGCGGATGTCGGTCCCGGAGAGGGAGATGCTCTGGGTCCCGGGTGGAACCTGGTCGGCGCCGCGGTATTCGTCCTCGAAGGGCAGGTAGACCATCTCGGGAAAGGAGATGATCTCTATTCCGATCTCCGTGGCGTGCTCCTCGACCAGCCGGCAGGCGTCGTCGGGGCCGTAGAAGGGTTTGCCGTTCGGGTCGCACCCGGGGCCTCCGTGGTCGCGGCCGGTGATGAAATCGGTGCAGCCCAGGTTGCGGCAGATGATGGCGTGCAGCAGGGCCTCCCGCGGTCCGGACATGCGCATCGAAAGGGGCAGCAGGTTGAGCATATAGGCCTCGGGGGGATAGTGCTGCACGACCTTGCGCACACAGCGCACCCGGGTGTAGTGGTCGAAGTCCCCCGGCTTGGTCATGCCGGCCACGGGCAGGATCAACAGGTTGGCCCGGGCCTGGCGCATGGCCCGAAGGGTCATTTCGAACTGGGGCCGATGGATGGGGTTCTCGGTGATGAACCCCACCGTGCGCTTCCAGTTGAGCTTGCGGACGGCCGCCCGGACCTCGGGCGGGGTGAGTCGGATTTTGCGGAAATCGTAGTGCAGCGGCAGGCTGATCACCTCGAGCCGCCCGCCGATGTAGACGTCGCCGGTCCGGTTGAGCAGGTAATCGGTCCCGGGGTGGGAGGGGTCCAGGGTGCCGTAGATCTGGAAAGCCTCCTTCTCACGGTCTGCCGGCCAGATGTCCTCGATATGCATCACGGCCAAAAGAAACCCTTCCGGGTCCCTTAGCGCAACCGACTGGCCCGCCTCCAGATTGCGGGCTTTGGCCTCGCGTACGTCCAGGCAGATGGGGACCGGCCAGACCGAGCCGTCCGCCAGCCGCATGCGGTCGAGCACCGGTTCGTAGTCGGCCCGCGTCATGAATCCCTTCAGCGGGTGAAATCCCCCGCTGGCCAGCATTTCCAGATCGCACAGGTGGCGATCGCTCAGAGTGATGTCCGGCATGCTGAAGGCAAGCTCTTTCAGCAGCACCGCGCGCGCGTCGTCCACCAGCCGGCTGGTAATTTCCGTGATGATTGATGCCATAGGGTGCCTTTTGAATGGGATCGGGGAATTGACTCCGCCACAAGGTGAAGCTATTCTGCTTATACCAAATTTCAAATTTGAAATAAACTCCTACGCGCATCCGACTCCACGGGGCCACGTGACACCACATCGGGATTCTGACCAAGGGACAAGGGCCATAACGGACCAGCGGGTGTCGGCCGAGTTCACGCAACCGTCTCGGCCGGCCATCCTGGCGCCGGCCGGGAACAAAGCCTCCTTTCTGGCGGCCCTCGCGGCCGGGGCGGAGGCCGTCTACTGCGGGCTGAAAGCCTTCTCGGCCCGCATGGAAGCCAAAAATTTCTCTGTGGAGGAACTGGGAGCCTTGACGGCGCTGGCCCATGCGGAGGGCGCACAGGTCTTCGTGACCCTGAACACGCTCATCGCGCCGGGGGAACCCGATGCGGCCGGCCGGCTGCTCGACCAACTCAACCGGTGTGTCCACCCCGACGCCGTGATCGTCCAAGACCTCGCCATGGCGGGGCTCGTGCGGCAAACCGGGTTTGCCGGCCGGGTGATCTGGTCCACGCTGGCGAACGCCGGTTTTCCGGCGGCGCTGCCCTGGGCCCGGGAGCGGCTGCCGGTCGACAGCCTGGTCCTGCCGCGCGAGCTCTCGATCGACGAGATCAAGGCCATGGCGGCCGCCTGCCCCCCCGGGTTGGGTCTCGAAATCTTCGTTCACGGGGCCCTCTGCTACGGGGTCTCCGGGCGGTGCTATTGGAGCAGTTTTCTGGGCGGCAAGAGCGGGCTGCGCGGCCGCTGCGTTCAGCCCTGCCGGCGGGTGTTCACGCAAGCGGGTGAGCCGCGGCGGTTCTTCTCCTGCCAGGATCTCAACCTGGACGTACTGGTCAAGGTGCTGCTGAAGATCCCCCAGATTCGCGCCTGGAAAATCGAAGGGCGCAAGAAGGGGCCGCACTACGTTTACTACACCGTGTCGGCCTACCGTATGCTGCGGGATCATCCCGGCGACAGCCGGATGAAAAAAGCGGCGCTCGATCTGCTCGCCCGTGCCCTGGGCCGCCCCGGGACCCACTACCATTTCCTGCCCCAGAGGCCTCAAAACCCCGTGAACACCCGGGACACCACGGGCTCCGGCCTGCTCGTCGGCCGCATCAAGGGCGGCGGTCGTACCCCTTTTTTCACCCCGCGCGAGGAGTTGCTGCAGGGGGACCTGCTGCGGGTCGGGTATGAGGATGAGCCGGGGCACCGCATCGAGCGCATCGGCCGCGCGGTGCCCAAAGGGGGGCGTTATTTTCTCCCAGCCTCCGGGCGGACCGTTGCGAGAGAGACGGCGGTCTTCTTGATCGACCGCCGTGAAAAGGCCCTGGAAGACCTCATCCAAGGCCTCGACGCCAGGCTGGCCAAACTGGCTGCTCCGTCCTGCCTGCCTTCCTCGTTCCGCTGCCGCCGGCCGGCCGCTTTCAGCGGTGCCCACAAATTGATCGAGGTGACGGTCACCCGTGACCTCCTCCGCCGATCCGGCGCGGGTGTCGTAGGGGTGTGGCTGAGCGCGGAGGCGCTCGCCAAAGCCCCCGCGCCGGCTGGCCGCGAGACCTGGTGGTGGCTTCCGCCCGTGGTATTCCCGGGCGATGAGGAAGCGCTGCGAGGCCTGATCGCCGCCGCCTGCTCCCGCGGCGGCCGCACCTTCGTGCTCAACGATCCCTGGCAGGCCGCGTTGTTCGCTGCCGCCGGACGCGGGCTGCGGCTCTGGGCCGGGCCTTTCTGCAACCTCGCGAACCCCCTGGCCCTGGAGGTCGCGGCCGGCCTTGGTTTTGCTGGGGCCATCGTCAGCCCGGAGCTGAGCGGCGCCGATTTTCTGGCACTGCCGCGGATGAGCCCCCTTCCGCTGGGGGTTCTCGTGAGCGGGAACTGGCCGCTCTGCGTTGCGCGCACCGCCGCCGAGGAGTTGAAGACCGAAGTGGCCTTTCTCAGCCCCAAGGGGGAGGAGGCTTGGGTCGTCCGGCACGGGACGCTTTTCTGGGTCTACCCCAACTGGCGGTTAGACCTGCAGGACCGGCGCGGGGAGCTTGAGAAGGCCGGCTATCGGCTCTTTGTCCATCTGATCGAACCCGTGCCGCAGACAGTAAAACTGAAACAGCGCCCGGGAGGGTGGAACTGGCAGGTGGGGCTGGAGTGAAACGAAGGGTTCGAGGGGCCAAGGGTTCAAGGTGGCGAGGGAAACCCGATCAGCATAGGAGCGGGATCGTGGTGCGGAAGTGGGATGTAGGGTGTCGGAAAAGAAGAAATAAGCCGGGCCGCCCGCCCGTCGGGTAGTTAGGGAACCACCACGATCTTTTTCCCCTTGAACCCTTGACCCCTCGGACCCTTGAACCCTTTCTTTCCTATCTTTTCTTCCTCAAACGCCGCATGGCGATCTGGAGGCTGGTCTGCATGCGACCGATCGCCTGGGCCAGCAGGCCGATTTCATCCCGGGAGCCGACATC
>JBFYWX010000463.1:0-4079 GCA_041310825.1 Desulfobacteraceae bacterium
CCCTGAGCGCCGGCGGGTCGGCCTCGATCACGAGGATGTCGTCGGGCTGGATGCGGCGGCGCGGGTCCGGGGCCGGGATGCGCATGTCATGGCGTACGAGCCCTACGACCTGCGCGTCCGCCTCCTCCAGGGCCTGCTCGACTTCATACAGGGTCATTCCGGCCGCCTTGGACTTTTCGGGCACGCGGGCCTCGGTCAGATAGGCCCCGATCTCGAAGCCCTGGGCGCCGGCCTTGCGGCGTTCCGGGACGAACCGCCAGCCGATCAGGGCGATGAAGAGGATGCCGGCCCCGGCCACCGCCACGCCGACCGGAGTAAAATCGAACATGGCAAAGGTCCCGGCGCCGCTTTCGGCGCGGAAGCCGGATACGATCAGGTTGGGCGGGGTGCCGATCAGGGTCGTCATGCCTCCGAAAATCGAACCGAAGGCGAGCGGCATGAGGAGGCGTCCGGGCGGCAGGTTCTGGCGGGCGGCGATCTGGATCGCGACCGGGATCAGGAGCGCGAGCGCGCCCACGTTGTTCATGAAGGCGGACATGACCGCGGCGAGGCCCACCAGAACGACCATGGTGAGGGCCGGGCCGGCCGAGCGCGGCATGACGGTGCGCACCAGGACGTCGGCCACCCCGGAGGACTCCAGCACGCCGCTCAGGATCAGAACCCCGGCGACGGTGATGACGGCCGGGTGGCCGAAGCCGGCGAAGGCGTCGCCCGCCGGCACCAGTCCGGTGAAGACGCAGGCGAGCAGGGCTGCGATCGAAACGAAGTCATGCCGCCAGCGGTCCCAGATGAAAAGTGCGATCATGCCGCTCAGGATGGCCGAGATGATGTATTGGTCGGTCGTCATTTCGTCCCCGCGCGGTCGGCGGTGCTGCCATGCGTTTCCAAATTCCGGAAATAAGCCGTGGTATCCCCCTTGCACCACAGCCCCACGTGCCCCGCCACCGGTTGCGGGGCGGTGAACCGCAGGCAAGGCCGGCCGTCCAGGAACGCGGTAATTTCCTCTCCCTTCACGCTCACCGCGAGCGTGAGCCACTGGTCCATGGGGATGTCGATTGCTTGGCGCTCACCGAACCGGCGGGTGTTGTTGATGAACTCCAGCAGCTGCAACTCCCCCGCGCTGGCATCGGCTGCGAGCACCAAACTGTTGCCCACGTTGGTGAGGCCGAAGGCAAGCCCGGCGGCGAGGTCGATGCAGCCGGCCGTGATCCGGACCTCGACCTGGATCCGGCCGTCGGCGCAGCGGCTCTCCCGCTTCACCGCCACCGGGTAGTAGTGCCGGGCATGGCGGTTTTCCAAAAAGCTCCGGTAGCGGCCGCCCAGCACCTTTTCGAGGGCGCCGTGCAGGGTGCAGGAGATCGTGCCGGACATGCTCGCGCCGTCCTGGACGATCACCCTTCGGCCTTCCACTTCGGTTTGTGTCCACTCCCCCGCCGAGGCGTAAAATCCGGGCAGGCGCGTTTCCGACCGGCCTAAAAAATCATAGTTTTCCTTGAAAAAGAGCTTGGCCAGTGTCTTGACCTCGGTTTGGTTGGGGATCGCAAGATCCAGCAGCCGACTGCAACCGAGCAGGCGCCCGGTCTGGTCGAGCGCCTCCTCCATGGCCGCAGCGTCGACCCCTTTCAGGGCCGCCTGGAGGGTATCCCCGCGCGCGTCCACCTCGAACCCCAGCCGCTCGAGGGTCTCGGTCAGAAACGCGATGCGCAGGGCCTTGCCCGCCGCCGTGCCGGCTCCGCCTGCAAACTGGAGGGTAGCGCTGTTGGCGTTCGGGTCCTCCGCGCAGCGGGCTTCGATGTTAGAGTAGTGATAACCGAATTTCACGCTGAGATTGAGGTAGTCCCGGGAAACCAGCGCATAGGAATCGACGGCGGGGGGGACGGCGTTTTCCGGCCCGATGCTGCCGGCCATGAGCGCCATGAAGTTGCGCGCGCTGAGATCCACGGCCCCGGACCAGGTGATGCCTGGGTGAGCCAGACCGCGCCACAGGGCCGCCATGGGCCGCGAGCGGATGTGCCCGGGGAGGATCTCGTCGCAGGAGGTGAGCTCGGGGGCGAGCCCGCCGCCCAAGTCGATGAAGTAGAGCGACAGAGGAATGTTGGCGCTCATTTTGCGGGAGACGACGGACGCATCGGCCAGCGCGGAGAGGTTGAACATCTCCGCCATGGCTTTTTCGTGGGCGAAGCGGATCAAATCGTGCAGGGTGCGGCATCCGCTCGGGGCAAACTCCGGGGCCTTGGGGTCGGTCAGGTTCAACGGGGATATCCGATCGAGCAGCTGCCGCAGGTGCCGGCCGATCGGCCCGCGCTCGTCCCCAGGGTCGCGGCGCGGCAGGTTGCGCGCGAGCTCCGGTACAAGTCCCTGGTAGACCTGGCCCTCGTCGGCCAGGAGCGTTACCTCCTGTCCGCTCGCAATCCGCAGGGTGGCCTCCCGCGTGTCCATCAGGGCCGGGACATTGAACTCCCGCGCCACCGAGGCCAGGTGGCTGGCGACCCCACCCAGGTCGGTGATGAGCCCGCGCACCCGGCCCATGAGCGGGGCCAAATCCGGGGCGGCCGTGCGTGCGATCAGGATGGAGCCTTCAGCGGCGGCGGGCTTCAAATCGGCGGCGGCCAGGAGCGCTTGGCCGGACACCCGGCCGGGCGAGGCCGTCTGTCCTCCTGAAATCAGCAGCGTCAGCCCGGAGAGATCCGGTGGCGGTGTTTTTTCGGCGCCGGCCCCCACCCCCAACGGCCGTGACTGGAGAAAAAAGAGCTCGCCGCTCTCATCCTCGGCCCATTCGATGTCCTGGGGGGCGCCGAAATGGGCTTCCAGCTTCAGGCCGGATGCCACCAGTCCGGCCAGTGCTTCTTCCGGAACAGCCGGCCGGGGAGCCTTGGAACCGGGATCCTCCCCCTTGGGCTGGATACGGCGCTGGGCGATCCTGAGCGAGTCGCGTTCGACCCGGAAAACGTCCGGCGAGGCCGCGCCTCCCACCACCTGCTCCCCCAGCCCGCGGGCGGCGTCGACCCGGGCCTGGCCGGCGGAGGGCAGCGAGGGGTCCTGGGTGTAGAGGACCCCGCTCGCCCGCGGCGCAATCATGACGACGACGGCCACGGCCATTGGGGTGTCCGCGTCGGTCAACCCGTAGCGCAGCCGGTAGGTGATGGCGCGCGGGGTGTACTTGCTGGCCAGGACGGTTTTGTAGGCGGAGGCAATCCGGTCCGCTTCGACCGGCAGCACGCTCGTGTACTGGCCGGCGAAGGAGGCCTCGGTGTCCTCTCCCACGGCGCTGCTGCGCACGGCAAGCTGTGGTGAGCTTCCGCGGCGGGCGGCCAGTGCGCGGTACTCCCGGTCGATGGCGGCGGCCAGGACCTCCGGCAAGGGGGTCTCCTGGATCCTGTCCCGGATGCGGCGGCAGGCCTGCGCACTCGCCTCTTCATCCGGGTCGAAGGCGGCGAGCATCTCCTCGATGGGGCCGACCAGGTGATTTTCCCTTAAAAACAAGTCGAATCCGGCCGTTGTGACCACGAATCCATCGGGAGCCGGCAAGCCGAGCTCGTTTTTGATCCGCGCCAGGTTGACCGCTTTGGCCCCGGCCAGGGCCGTGTGCCGGATTCCCAGATCCGGGAACGCCACTGTCAGCGGGCCGTCGATGCCGGAGCGCCGGCCTCCGGTCAGCGGCGCCAGATCGGCGGCCACCTTTTCCAAGACCTGGAGCAGCTCCGTATAACGATGGTCGGCCAGGGCGCTCAGCGCGGAAAGAAGGCCGCGGACTTCCTCCAGGAGCTCCTTGGTCCGGCGGCGGATTGAGGCAAGGGTCGCCAACCCGGCTCCCCGGTCCAGGAGCTCCAGCTCGGCCAGGAGACGGAGGGCCCGGTGGTTGTGATCGAGAAAGGCCTCGTAGTGCAGAAAACGCTGGGCGGCGGGCCCTTTCGGATCGGCGAGCAGGCGGCAGGAATCCGGCTTGGAGAAAAGCTTCATAATTCCCCCACGTGCGGGCGGCTTTTTTCGCGGAAGGGTTAGAAGTGGTTTCATAACCCCGTCTAACGGCTGGGGGAGGCGTTGCAGGCCTCTCGAACGTGCTCACAACCTATTAAGGT
>JBFYWX010000098.1:0-3111 GCA_041310825.1 Desulfobacteraceae bacterium
TTTATTAGGACAAGGCACCTCCTTACCTTGTCCAGGGAAGGGGATGGGGTTGAGGCGGAGCTTTACCCCCGTTCTCCCCTCGAGCGGTTATAAAACTCCCATCCTCTTCCCGATCCCTCTCCTATGACCCGGGCAACCTCATGGTGCATTGCGTGGGGTTGCCCGTTTTATTTCTGCGGCAGGCTCCGGTGGGGGGGCGGCAGGTGGCCGGACGGCGCTCCTCAGGAGTTTCGCCAAAAAGGTTTGCCGCTGGCTGGTGTCCTGGTTTCGCACCGCCATGGCGAGCGCCTTGCGGGTTCCCACAAACACGGCAAGCTTCTTCGCCCGGGTCAGGCCGGTGTAGATCAGGTTGCGAAAAAGCATCTTGAAATGCTGGCCCAAGACCGGGAGGATGACCGCCCCGAACTCGCTGCCCTGGGACTTGTGGATGGTGATCGCGTAGGCCAGGTCCAGCTCCGAAATGCTGTCGCGCTGGTAGAGCACGCGGCGGTCGTCGGGGAAAAAGGAGACCTCGCAGGTCAGCTCCGCGTTGTCGATCGCCCGGATGAGCCCGATATCCCCGTTGAACACCTCCAGCTCGTAGTTGTTGCGCCGGTGGATCACCCGGTCCCCCACCCGGAAGACGCGCTCCCCCACCTGGAGCTCGCGCTTGCCCTTCTGCGCGGGATTGGCCGATTCCTGGATCAGGCGGTTCAAGCTGCCCGTCCCCAGGCTGCCGCGGGTCATGGGGGTGAGGATCTGGATCTCAAGCCCCTGACCGAAATAGCGCGGGATCCACTCCAGGTAGAGCTTCCGGACCACATCGCTCGCAGACAGGCCATAATGCAGCGAGGACCAGGGGTGGACCTTCTTTAAAACCGCCAAAAGCTCCTCCACCCGGCTCCCGGCGGCGAGCAGCTTCTCGATGTCCACGTGCGCAAACTTGCTCGGAATGACCAGCTCGGTCTCATAGGGGACCATCGGCTCGTCTGCCCGAAACGCATACAGGCCGGCCTCGCTGCCGCCATCGGGAGGGCGGCGCTCGCGGTGGCGCTTGAGCTTGGCCACAAAGTGCAGCTGCTCCAGCGTGGCCTCCTCCGAGTCGATGAACAGGCAATCGGCCCCCTGCTGCCAGATCGTGGGCTCCCTGAAAGGCGAGTCGACCCGGGGCAGCTCGCCGCGGTTGATCTGGTGGGCGTACTGGATGATGAGCGAGTCCTGGGCCTGGCGGAAAACCTGCGACAGCCTGAAGCAGGCGACCGCTTTCGATGAGAGGATGTCCCGCAGCACGTTGCCGGCCCCGACCGAGGGCAGCTGGTCGGCATCGCCGATGAACAGCACCTGGCTCCGGGCGGGAGTTGCCTTGAGCAGCGCGGCGGTGAGGCTGATGTCCAGCATCGAGCACTCGTCCACAATGAGAAAATCAACCTCAAGGGGGTTGTTCTCGTTTCGCTTGAAGTTCTCCACCTGCCACTCGAGCAGCCGGTGGATCGTCTTCGCCTCGCTGCCGATCACCTCCGCCATGCGCTGCGCCGCACGGCCGGTGGGGGCCGCCAGGAGCACCCGGCGCTTCATCGCCTCGAGCAGCTTCACGACCACCAGCGTCGTGGTGGTCTTGCCGCAGCCCGGGCCGCCGGTCAAAACGCAGAACTGCTCGGCGACAATCCCCTTCACCGCCGCCGCCTGCTCATCGCTCAGCAAAAGCCCCCGCGCCCGGCAGAAGTGCTCAAGCCAGCGGTCGATGCGCGCGGCATCCACCTCCACCCGGCCCCTCATCGCCGCGATCTTGCGGGCTACGTAGAGCTCGTCGAAATAAAGCGTCTTGGAGTAGTAGCAGCGCTCCAACTCGCCCTCGACGGCCTGCTCGCGGACCATCAAAAGCCCCTCATCCTCCATGCGCCTGAGAATCCCCACCAGCCGCTCGCCCAGGTCCAGCTCCAAAAGCTCCCGGACCTGCTCCCGGATTTGGGACTCCCTCAGATAGCAGTGGCCAAACTCCCGGCTGGCCGCCAGCACGTGCTTGATGCCGGCCATGATCCGCTCCGGGCTGTCGTGCGCAAGCCCGATGCTGCGCGCCACCTTGTCCGCCGAAAAAAATCCGATCCCGTAAAAATCCGCCGCCAGCCGGTAGGGGTCCGCGGTCACGTAGCCGATCGCGTTGTCCCCGTATTCCTTGAAAATCCGTACGGCAAAGAGGGTGCTAATGCCGTGGGACTGCAAAAACATCATCACGTCCCGGAT
Organism: Desulfobacteraceae bacterium; assembly: GCA_041310825.1. GTDB lineage: Bacteria > Desulfobacterota > Desulfobacteria > Desulfobacterales > SpSt-501 > SpSt-501. The sequence goes on from JBFYWX010000098.1 coordinate 2,221, forward strand.
CGCGCGGTGCTCGGCCCAGGCCGCGCGAATCATCTCAAGCTTGCGCTGCGCAATGCCCTGAATCTCCGTCAGCCGCTCGATCGCCCCCTCGAAAATGTCGAGCGCCTTCTCCCCGAAATGGCCCACGATCTTCTTGGCGGTCTTCGGCCCCACCCCATGAATGAGCCCGGAGCCCAGGTATTTCTCGAGCGCCGCGGCCGAGGCGGGCTTTCTTTCCACGGCCTTGGAGGCCTTGAACTGCCGCCCAAACTTAGGATGCACGCTCCAGGCCCCCTGAAACTCCATCGTCGCCCCGGCGAAAACCTTCGTCTGGTGAACGATGACCGTCTCCTGCTGCCCGGGGGCGTTGAACGGCGAGACCCGCAGCACCGACCAGCCGGTGTCCGGATTGTGGTAGGTGACCCGCTCCACGATCCCGCGGATCGTCTCGCTGATGCCCGGCACGGGAAAGCTCATCTCAAAATCGCACCCCTCTCGAAACGGAAAGCAGATCGCCCCTCCCGCACAAGACCTTATGTCTCATAGGTGCCGTCATTTCAGCCCCGGGGAAAACGTTGGCATTTTTTGTCAAGCGCACGACACCGGGGACCAGGCGAACGGGCCGCAGCCCGCCCCGCAGGCACCCATCGCCACCACGGCGGGGCGTTGAAATAATAGCACGAAAAGGGAAGCGTTACGCTTTAAGTGGTGGCGAAGTGGTGGCGAAAAAGCCACCAGCACCATGGGAGAAAAGAAAAAGGGCTTACAGCAACCTGTAAGCCCTTGATTTAACTGGCGCGCCCGGAGGGGCTCGAACCCCCGGCCTACGGATTCGAAGTCCGGCGCTCTATCCAACTGAGCTACGGGCGCCAAAAATGGGGTGAGTGATGGGAATTGAACCCACGACAACCG
>JBFYWX010000036.1:0-7673 GCA_041310825.1 Desulfobacteraceae bacterium
TCACCCGCATCCGCCGCGTTGGCGGGAATTCCCGCCCGTCTGATCTTCATTCTGATCCCGCTCGTCGGGATCGGGGTCTTTGCCTATATCATGCACCATCGGGTCGCCCCCTTGCTCAAGGCGGCCCCGGACAACCGGCTCGAGCGCATCCCCGAACGCGTTCGGGCAGTGCTCACCATCTGGCTCGCCCAATGGCGCCACCCGCGCTACCTGCTGGCGGGGGTGCTGCACATCGTCGTCTTCTTGGGGTTTTTGGTTTTAGGGGCGCGCTCGACTCAGCTGGTGGTGCTGGGTTTCGTGGACGGCTTCACGCTGCCGGGCTTCGGGGGGAGCTTCGGCGCGTTCTATCACGTTCTCAAGGACTTCGCCGGGACGGCGGTGTTCGTGGCCGTGATCATCCTGGCGATCCGGCGGGCGGCCTTCGCCCCGGCGCGCTATGCCGTGCCGGAGCACTACGGCAAGGACCACACGCCCGAGGCGCTTTTCGTGCTGGGCCTCATCTCGACGCTGCTCCTGAGCGAGGCCCTCTTCGACGCGAGCCTCATGGCCGCTCAGCTCGCCAAGGGGCAGCCCGCCGAGTTCGCGCCGCCGTTCACGCTGGTGTGGGTCTTCCGCCACCTGCTCACCGGGGCCTCCATCGGCGCTCTGCAGGGGCTGCATCTGGCGGCCTACAGCGTGCACGACCTCACCTTTTTCTTCTTTTTGTGCTTCCTGCCGCTCGGCAAGCACTTCCATGTGATCACCTCGCTCTTCAACGTATTCTGCATGCGCCTCGACAAGGGCACGGTCAAACCCGTGCGCCACGGCGTGCCGGACAGCGGGCTGGACGAGCTGAAATCCTTCGGGGTCAAACAGCTCGAGGACTTCACCTGGAAGCACATGCTGGACTTCTACAGCTGCGCCGACTGCGGCCGCTGCTCGGACCGCTGCCCGGCGAACCGCGTCAAGCGTCCGCTCTCACCGCGTTTCATCTCGATCAAGGCGCGCGACTACACCTTTGCGCGCTACCCGCTGCGCGGGGCCGCCGCGGAGAGCAAGCCGCTGATCGGCGGCATCTACAGCGAGGATGAAATCTGGTCCTGCACCACCTGCGGCGCCTGCGAGGAGGAGTGCCCGGTGGCGATCGAGTACATCGACAAGATGGTCGATCTGCGCCGCGGCATGGTGGACGACGGGCTTGTGCCCCAATCCCTGCAGAAACCGCTGAGCGCCATTGAGAAGCGCGGCAACCCCTGGGGCAAACTCGAGAAGAAGCGCGCCGACTGGACCGCGGGGGTGGGCGAGGGGTGCCAGGTGAAGCTCTTCGAGAAGGGCGACGCGGCGGAGACGCTCTACTTCGTCGACAGCATCACCTCCTACGACGACCGCATGCAGAAGATCGCCCAGGCCACGGCCCGGGTGCTCTGCGCGGCCGGGGTGGACTTCGGGATCCTGGGCAAGGAGGAGAAGGACAGCGGCCACGATGTCCGGCGCTTCGGGGAGGAGATGCTTTTCCAGAGCCTGAAGGAGCACAACACCGAGGCGATTAAGGCCGCCGGGGTGAAGGGGATCGTCGCCTCCGACCCCCACGCCTACAATGCGCTCAAAAAAGATTACGCCGGGCTGCCGCCCGTCCGCCACATCAGCGAGGTGGCGGCCGAGGCGCTGCGCAGCGGGCGGCTGAAGCTCACCCCCGTGGAAAACGGCGCGAAGACCTATGTCTTCCACGACCCCTGCTACCTCGGCCGCCACAACGGCCTCTACGAGGCGCCGCGCGAGGTCATCGACCGGATTCCCGGCCTGCGGCGGGCGGAGATGACCGGGGACTGCCGCGACCGATCCTTCTGCTGCGGCGGCGGGGGGCTGATGCTCTTCTACGAACCCGAGGAGGAGCAGCGCATGGGGGTCGTGCGGGTAAAGATGGCCCAGGCGGCCGGCGCCGATGTCATCGTCACCGCCTGCCCGTTTTGTCTCGTCAACATCGAGGACGCCATCAAGGTGGCGGGGCTCGAGGGCCGGCTGGAGGCCATCGACCTGAGTGAGTTGATCGACCGGCATATTCAGCGATGACGGCTTCGCAGTTAGAACACCATTGAGAGCAAGGGAGGGAGATGATGGAGATTCTGGTGTGTGTCAAGCGCGTGCCCGACTCCGCCGAGAACGAGATCGAGGTCAAGGCCGACGGCTCGGACATCAAGCGTGAGGACCTCGTTTACTCGGTGAACGAGTGGGATAACTACGCCGTCGAGGAGGCGATTCAAATCGTGGACCGCGTCGGCGGGTCGGTGACCGTGGCCTCCATCGGCAACCCGGATACCGAAGAGGTCGTCCGGCGCGAGATGGCCATGGGCGCCAACAACGGCTTGCTGTTGGTCGACCCCGCCTTCGAGGGTTCCGACGGCCGCGGTATCGCCGCCATCCTGGCGGCCGCGGTGCGCAAGGGTAAATACGACTTGGTGCTGACGGGCGCCCAGGCCGACGACGGTGCGGCCCAGGTCGGCGGCATGCTGGCCGCCCTGCTGGACTGGCCCTATGCCTCGCTCGTGAACCTGATCGAGGTGAAGGACGGGGGCGTTCTCCGCATCGGCCGGGAGATCGAGGGCGGCAACCAGGAGATCAACGAGATCGAGACCCCGTGCGTGCTGTCGATCCAGACCGGCATCAACGAGCCGCGCTATGTGGGGATCCGCGGCATCCGCAAGGTCGCCTCGGTGGAGATCCCGACCCTTGCGGCCGCCGACCTCGGGTTGGATCCCGGTACCGTGGGCAGCGCGGGGGCCAAGTTGAAGCGCGCGGATTATTTTGTGCCGCCGGCGGGCGCCGGCGCCGAGATCCTGCAGGGCAGCGCCGATGAGATCGCCGGCAAGCTGGTCGATCTGCTCAAAGCCAAAGGAGGGCTCAAGTGATGGCCGGTCAGATTTTTGCCTATATATTGCACAAGGACGGAAAAGCGGACGACTCGGCTCTCGAGCTCGTCAGCGCCGCGAAAAAGATAGCGCCGGATGCCGCCCCCGTGGCCCTCGTGACCGGGGCGGGCGCGGGCCTCGACGCCGTGTGTGCCGAGGCGGCGGCCGTCTACCCCACGGTCTGGAAATTCGCCGCCCCCGACCTCGCCTACCCGAATGCCGAGGTGATCCGGCCGCTCCTGCAAAAAACCCTGCCGCCAGGGGCGCTCCTGCTCCTGCCCCACACCACCTTCGGGATGGATCTGGGGCCGGGGCTTGCGGTCAAACTGGGCGCGGCCTATATGCCCGATGTCGTCGCCGTCGACGGGCGCGACGGATCGGTGCTGAAGGTCGTGCGGCAGGAGTTCAACGGCCAGGCCAGCACCCACGTGCACGGCGACATCGCCGGTGGGGCCATAATCAGCCTGCGTTCCGGCTGCTTCCCTCCCGATGAGACGACGTCCGCGGCCGGCCAGGTGGTCGACAAATCCGGTGAGATCGGCGAGCTCAAAGCCCGGCGCCGCTTCGTCGAGCTGCTGCAGGCCGAGGTCGGCGACGTCGACATCACCAAGGAGGATGTCCTCGTTTCGGTCGGCCGCGGGATCGGCGACAAGGAAAACATCCCGGTGGTCGAGGAACTCGCGCAGGCCATGGGTGCGGTGGTCTCCTGCTCACGGCCGATCGTGGATGCCAAGTGGCTGGAAAAGGGACGTCAGGTCGGGACTTCAGGCAAGACGGTGAAACCCAAGGTCTACCTGGCGCTCGGCATCAGCGGTTCCTTCCAGCACATGGGCGGCCTCAAGGGCAACCCCTTCATCGTGGCCGTCAACAAGAACCCCAAGGCCCCCATCTTCCAGGTGGCGAGCGTAGGGGTCGTGGCCGACGTGCTGGAGTTCGTGCCGGAGTTGACAGAGAAGGTGAAAGAAGCGAAGTGAACAACCAACGGGATATTAGATACAGGATACGGGATGCAGGATGAAAGACACCGAGCTGCAATCCTCACATCCCGCATCCGGTATCCCGCATCCAAATAAATAGGGACCTCCCAAATCAATAAGGATCTTCCATGAAAGAGAAAATTGCGACCGAAAAAGCCCCGAAGGCCTTGGGGCCTTATTCCCAGGCCATCCGATTCGGAAACCTGCTCTTTGTCTCCGGGCAAGTGGCGATCGATCCGGCGACCGGCGAGCTGGCCGCCGGGGATATCGAAGCCCAGACCCGGCAGGTCATGGAGAACTTGAAGGCCGTTGTGGCGGCGGCGGGCATGAGCCTTGGCGACGCGCTCAAGGCGAGCTGCTTTTTAAAGGACATGGGGGAGTTCGCCCGGTTCAATGCCGTCTACGGAACCTACTTCGGCGACACACCTCCCGCCCGCGAGACCGTGGAAGTGGCCCGGCTGCCGCGGGATGTCCGGGTCGAGGTATCACTGATCTGCGGCCGGTAGACGATAGAGGAACTGCCGCTGCGGCCGCAGCGGCGCGCGGCTCTCTGTCTTCAAGGCGCCAGGATGCACTCATGCGGATTGTCACCCGGCCCGACTTCGACGGGGTCGTTTGCGCGGCCGTGATCGCGGAGGCGCTCGACATCCGCCGTCCGGTGCTCTGGCTGGAGCCGAACGACTTCCAGCAAGGGCGGGCCGACATCCGCGTGGGCGACATCGTGGCCAACCTGCAGTTTCACCCCGCCTGTGCGATCTGGATCGACCACCATGCCACTAATTCCGCCGACCGGCCGTTCGACGGCCTCTTCCGGGAGGCCCCCTCGGCAGCGCGGCTGGCACTGGAGTATTTCTCTTCCCGGCTCACGCGCGATTTCACCGAGCTGGTCGTCTGGGCCGATCGCATCGACTCGGCCGACTTCACCCACGACATGGTGGTCCACCCCGAACGCTATGACTATGTGCTGTTGTCCATGACCGTGTCGGGGGATGAGCGGGCGGATGAGCCTTACTGGAACCACCTGGCGGGTCTCTTAAGGCGACAGCCGATCGGCAAGGTCATGACCGACCCGCAGACAGCCGAGCGCTGCCGCCGGGTCGTCGTGCAGAACGCCCGCTATGCCGAGATCCTGAAAAAGTGCACCCGCGTCGAGCGGCACGTGTCCATTACCGATCTTCGGGGGGTGGCCCAACCCCTGGCCGGAAACCGGTTCCTGTCCTACAGTCTTTTTCCGGAGACGTCCGTCAGCCTCCGCATCCGCCGCGACCCCGCTTGCGCCGAGACCGTGGTCGTCAACATCGGCCAGAGCATTTTCACCCCCGGCTGTCAGGTGCACCTGGGAAGGCTCCTCACCCGTTTCGGCGGCGGCGGACACCGCGGCGCGGCCGCGGCGCGTTTTCCCGCCCGCCTGGCGGAGGACTACATCCCCCGTATACTTGCCGCCCTGCTGGAAAACCGGTAGCCGCCGCGGGGTTTTCTTTCTATAGCTTTACCCCTTCACGTACCCGTACACGTTCACGTACCCGTACACGTAATCGTACCCGTGCACGCGCCTCAAAACCCATGAGAGAGAGAATCGTTTACGGGTACGTGTACGGGTACGTCTACGTCTAAGTTTCCTCCACGCGAATGAACCGATGGTGCGGTCAGCGGCGGCGTTGTCAGACGCGTGTAAACTCATTTCGAATCCACGGCGTCTTGTGGTAAAATTTCAGAATTGTCAGCGGCGGCCATCATTTCAACCAGCGGCCCCGATTTAACTTTCGAATTCATTACAGGAGGAGATGCGATGAAGCGGTTTACCACGTGTGCAGTGGTCATGATCATTGTGACGGCCTTCGGCTGCCAGTCGATGGGGGAGAAGGAGCGCACCGGAACGGCGGTCGGGGCGGCGACGGGCGCGGTTGTGGGCGGGGTGATCGGGGCGGCGACCGGCAAGCACAACCAACGCGAAAAAGTCGCCGTCGGGGCAGCGGCGGGCGCGGTCATCGGCGGCCTTCTCGGGAACCGGGTCGGCGCCTATATGGACCAGCAGGAGCGGGCGCTGCGCGACGCCATGGCACAGACCGTCGCCGAGAACAACGCCACCATCCAGCGCAACAACGAGCAGATGCTGACGGCGACCTTCAAGAGCGATGTCTTCTTCGACCTCAACTCTGCGGTGATCAAGGCCGGAGGCTACCCGGAGCTCGATCGCGTGGCGAACGTCCTCAATCAGTATCCGCAGACCCTGATCCGCATCGAGGGGCATACGGACCAGACCGGCAGCGAGCCCTACAATCTGCAGCTCTCCGAGCGCCGCGCCAACGCCGTGCGCGCCGCGCTGCTGCAGCGGGGGGTGGATCCGGCGCGGATCACGGCCATCGGTATGGGGGAGTGCTGCCCGGTCTCCTCCGACCACGCCGCCAACCGGCGGGTGTCCATGGTGCTGACCGGGCAGGCGTAATCAAAAAGGGTCCCAGGGTTCGAGGGGTCAGAGAAGAAAAAAGGGTTCGAGGGGTCAAGGATTCAAGGGTTAAAGAGGCCGCGGAACCCGAAGTTGAGGGTCTGGGCTCGGGGTTCAGCAGCCGAAAAGAAATCTCCGGCTGAGCCAACTGAACGATTTCGTTTCTCTTCCCTCGACCCCTTGGACCCTCGAACCCTCTAAAAGCGCTGCCGGAGACCTCCGGCAGCGCTTTTATACTTCCTTGAACGCGCTCTTGGGGAAGAAGCAGTAGGGGCATTCCTCGGGCGGTTCTGCGCCGTAGTGGACATGGCCGCAGATCCGGCAGCGCCACGCCGGGGTTCCCGCCTCTGCGTTGATGACGTCCTTCTCCAGGTGGACCGGCAGGTCCTCGAGCGGCGGCATCACCGGGCCGAACCCGCCGCTCAGCACGAATCCGGAAATGATCAGCCGCTGGATTTCGCTGGTGCCCTCATAGATCCGGAAAAGACGCGTGTCGCGCAGGAGCTTCTCAATCGGGAACATCTTGGTGTACCCGTACCCGGCGAAGACCTGCAGGGCCTCGTTGGCGACCTCCAGGGCGGCCTCGGTGGCGTAGAGCTTGGCGATCGAGGCGGAGATGGTCGGGTCCTCGCCCTGGTCGGCTTCCCAGGCCGATTTCCAGACGAGCAGCCGGGAGGTCTCCACCTTCTGGTACATATCGGCGATCTTGTGCTGGATCGCCTGGAAGCTTGCGAGCGGGGCGCCGAAAGCCTTGCGCCGCTTGGCGTAATCGACCGCGAACTCCATGGCCGAGCGGGCCGCGCCGACCGCAAAGGCACCGATGGCCGGCCGGGTGCGACCGAAGGTTTTCATCGCCAGCACGAACCCCTCCCCGGGCGGGGCGAGCACGTTCTCCTGCGGCACGCGCACGTTCTCGAAATGGATGCCCACGGTGTTGGACCCCCGCTGGCCGAGCTTGGGGATCCGCCGGCCGATCCGGACCCCTTTCCAGCCCCTCTCTACCACGAATCCGCAGATCCCGTTGTGCTTCTGCTCGGTATCGGCCGTGGCGAAGATGGACATGTAGTCGGCGATCCCGCCGTTTGTCACCCAGTACTTCGTGCCGTTCAGGATCCAGTCCTCGCCGTCGCGCGTGGCCCGGCAGCGGATTCCGGAGACATCCGAGCCCAGGGTCGGCTCCGAAGTGGCGAAGCAGAAAAGCTTGAAGTCCGCGACGACCCGCGGGAAGTACTTCTTCTTGAGCGCCTCGTTGGCCGACAGGCGCAGGGGCTCCATGCCGAGGGAGCTGTCGAAAATGGACGTGGCCAGACCGGGGCAGGCCGCGGCAAGCTCCTCGGTGATGATCACGTTTTCGAGCAGGCCGTA
>JBFYWX010000059.1:0-15779 GCA_041310825.1 Desulfobacteraceae bacterium
CGGAACTCCAGGAAAACTGCCGCGATCTCTGCGAGCTGGTCGATGCGATCGAAAAAGGGGCCGCCGATGACGCCCGGCGGCTCGCCCGCGGACACGTGCAGCGCTTCAACGGCTACATGCAACGCCGCGCTCGGGAGGAACAGTCCGGTGCGCCCGCCGCCTTTCGCCGCGCGCGCTCCGCGCCGAGAGCCGACACCCCGCGGAAACGGTGACACCCATGCGCATCCGCCAACATCCCATTTTGACGATCCCTGAAAAGGACGCGATCCCCTTCACATGGAACGCTCAGCCCCTGTCCGGGTTCGACGGCGAAATGATCTCCTCGGCCCTGACCGCCAACGGGGTCCACATCTTCGGCCACCACGCGAAGGACGGCAGCCCCCAGGGGATTTTCTGCGCCAACGGCCAGTGCTCCCAGTGCCTGGTCATCGCTGACGGGCGGCCCGTCAAGGCCTGCATGACTCCGCTGCGGGCCGGAATGGCGCTCCACAGCGTGGAGGGCCTGCCCGCGCTGCCCGAGGAGGATGCGCCCTTGCCGGCGGCGCCGGTGGCCTGCGTCACAACCGACGTGCTCATCATCGGCGGGGGCCCGGCGGGACTTTCGGCGGCGATCGAGCTCGGCCGGCTCGGCGTAGCCACCCTGGTGGTCGACGACAAGGACCGCCTGGGCGGCAAGCTCGTGCTGCAGACCCACAAGTTCTTCGGGTCGGTGGAGGACTCCTATGCCGGAACGCGCGGCTTCGAGATCGGCCACATCCTCGCCGCCGACATCGCCACGCTCCCCTCGGTGGAGGTCTGGCTCAACACCACCGCCGTGGCCGTGTTCGCGGACCGCATCGTTGGCGTCGTGCGCGACGGCCGCTACCTCACCGTCGCGCCGGCGAAGCTCATGGCGGCCACCGGTGCGCGCGAGAAAATGCTCTCCTTCCCGGGCAACACGCTGCCCGGGGTTTACGGGGCCGGGGCCTTTCAAACCCTGGTCAACCGCGATCTGGTGAAGTCTTCCGAGCGGGTGCTGATCGTCGGCGGCGGCAACGTGGGGCTGATCGCCGGCTACCACGCCATTCAGGCCGGCATCGAAGTGGTCGCCCTGATCGAGGCCCAGCCCCAGGTCGGCGGCTACAAGGTTCACGCCGACAAGCTGAAGCGGCTGGGGGTGCCCATCTTCACCCGCCACACCATCGTCGGCGCGGCCGGGACGGACCGTGTGGCCTCGGCCACCATCGCCGAGCTCGACGAGCAATGGAACGTAAGGCCCGATACGCAAAAAACCTTCGCCGTGGACACGGTGCTCATCGCCGTCGGCTTGGCGGAGGTGAACGAGTTTTACCTGAAGGCCCGGCAGTTCGGCATGGATGTCTTTCACGCCGGTGACGCCCAGGAGATCGCCGAGGCCTCGGCGGCCATGTTTACCGGCAAGATCGAAGGCCTCAAGATCGCCCGGTCACTCGGCGTCTACAGCGGCGAGATTCCGCGTGAGTGGGACGAGAAGGCGGCCGTGCTCAAATCCCGTCCCGGTGCCGTGGTGCGCCGCGAGCCGCCGGCCAGCGAAGAAGGTGTTTTTCCGGTCTTCCACTGCTACCAGGAGGTGCCCTGCAACCCGTGCACGTCGGTCTGCCCGCAGCAGGCCATCCACACCGAAAACGACTCGCTCACGGGCCTGCCCTACTTCAGCGACAGCGAGGCCTGCACCGGCTGCGCCAGCTGTGTGGCGGTCTGCCCGGGGCTTGCGGTCACGCTGGTCGACTACCGCAAGGACCCCGAGCACCCGCTGGTCATCCTGCCCTACGAGGTCTGGCGCGAAAAGGTCGAAGTCGGCCGGAAGGTGCCGGTCACCGACGTGGACGGGGCCATCCTGGGCTATTACCCGGTGGCCAAGGTCAAGGCCCGCAAGCAATACCCCGGCACCCTCATGGTCCACATCCGGGTCGACCGTCCGGTGGCCAAGCGCGCCGTCGGCATTTGGGTGCAGGAGCGGCCGATCGAGCCCCTGAGCGTCTACGAGAAGGCCCCGGCCCCGGATGCGGCCGTCGTCTGCCGCTGCGAGCGCATCAGCGCGGGCGAGATCCGGGCCGCCATCCGCGGCGGCGTCCGGGACCTGAACCAGCTCAAGGCGCTCACGCGCGCCGGCATGGGCGCCTGCGGATCCAAGACCTGCCGGCCCATGATCTGGCGCATGTTCAAGGAGGAGGGGGTCGACCTCGGAACGGTCACCGACCGGGTGGACCGGCCGCTCTTTGTGGAGGTGCCCATCGGCGCTTTTGCCGGCGCCCCGGGAGGATCGCATGACGAAACCCTATGATGCCATCGTGGTCGGGGCGGGCTCGGTCGGCATGCCGACCGCCATGGCGCTCGGCGCGGCGGGGGTGCGCACCCTCGTCATCGACATGCACCCGTCCCCCGGGCAGGGCGAAAACAAGCACGCCATCGGCGGGGTGCGCGCCACGCACTCCGCCCCCGGCAAGATCCTGGCCTGTCTGCGCTCGTTGCAAATCCTGTCCACCTGGAAGCAGGTGCACGGGGACGACATCGAGTGGCTGCAGGGGGGCTATCTCTACCCGGTCTACCGGGCGAGCGACGCTAAGCTGCTGAAAAACCTGCTGCCGCTCCAGAAGTCCTACGGCCTCACGATCGATTTCGCGGAGCCGCAGCAGATCCAAACCATCGTACCGGGCATCAACCCCGCGGGGCTTTTGGGCGGCACTTTCGCCCCGGAGGACGGTTCCATCTCGCCGCTGCTCGTGGCCAACGCCTATTATCGCCGCTCCGTGAGCCTGGCGGTCGAGTTCCGGTTCAAGGAAAAAATCAGCCGCCTTCTCGTGGACCGCGGCCACGCCAGCGGCGTCGCAACGGAGCGCGGCCGGTACGAGGCCCCGGTGGTGGTCGACGCCGCCGGCCCGTTTTCGGCGCCATTGTGCGCAACCGCCGGCGTCAGGGTCCCGGTGGAGCCGGACAGCCACGAGGCCGCCATCAGCGAACCGGTCAAGCCCTTTTTCGAGTGCATGGTGGTGGATATCCGCCCGGCGCCGGGCTCCAAGAACTACTACTTCTACCAGAACCGGCACGGGCAGGTGGTGTTCTGCATCACCCCGGATCCGCCCATCGTGGGCACCGACAAGCGCGAGACCTCCGTCTTCCTGCCCCAGATCTGCCGCCGCCTCGTGCACCTGCTGCCGCGGCTCAAGAACCTGCGCGTGCGCCGCACCTGGCGGGGCCTTTACCCCATGACCCCGGACGGATCGCCGATCGTGGGCTGGAACCGCGACGTGCCGGGTCTTTTGCATGCTACGGGCATGTGCGGCCAGGGGCTGATGCTGGGCACCGGCGTGGGCGAGATCGTCGCCCGCTTGGTCACCCGGGCGACCACGGACAACGATGCCATCATCCTGAAGGAATTCTCGCCCTACCGAGAGTTCAAGGGCGTGGAGAAATTAAAATGAGATCCTGGATGCTGGATGCTCGATACTCGATAACAGCAAAAAAACCACCTCATTTATCCAGGAACCAGAACCCCGTATCCCGTATCATGCATCAATCACATCAGGAGGTCCCGCATGTCCGCTTACGCCCTGAACCCTGTCAAGACCTTCACCTACCAGCGCCCTCCCATCGATCGAGGCTATGCCAACCAGACGCTCTACCTGAACCTGTCGCGGATGGAGATCACCGCCCGCCCGGTGACGGCCCAGATGAAAGATCTTTTCGTCGGCGGCAAGGGGTTCGACCTCTGGCTGCTTTGGAACGCCGTCACGCCTACGACCCGTTGGGACGACCCGGAGAACGCCGTTTGCATCGCGAGCGGCCCGCTGGGAGGCACCCCGGGCTACCCGGGCTCCGGCAAGAGCATCGCCGCCGCCATCTCCCCCCTCACCGGCGCGGTCATCGACTCCAACGTGGGCGGCTATTTCGGCCCCTACCTCAAGTTCTCGGGTTTCGACGCCCTCGAGATCCAGGGCAAGACCAACCAAGACATCGTCCTGTTCGTGGACGGTATCGACCAGAAGGTGGAGATTTTCGCGAGCACCGGTCTGCCCGATGACGCCTACCGACTCTCGGAGGTGCTAACCGAGCACTTCGCCCAGGGCAAGCTGCGCAACGTCTCGGTGGTGTCGGCCGGCCCCGGCGCCAAGAACACTTTCTTCGGCTGCCTCAACTTCAGCTGGTACGACCCGAAGCGCAAGCGCGCCCGTTACAAGCAGGCCGGCCGCGGCGGGGTGGGCACCGTCTTCGCCGACAAGGGCATCCGGGCCCTGGTGGCCCGCTGGGACGCCGGCATATCCGTCGCAACCAACCGCCCCGCCGACGGCGAGCGGCTGAAGAAGGTCGCCAAACTGCATTCGCGGGAAATCGTCGAACTCGACCCCAAGCAGAACGAGATGGCGGTGATCGGCACCACGCACATCGTCACCATCATGGACGACCACGATCTGCTGCCGACCCACAACTTCCGCTTCGGCAGCCACCGCGAGGCGGCTAACCTGGGCCAGGCGGTGTTCCGGCGCATCTTCGACCCCGGCTACGACGGCTGCTGGATGGGCTGCACCGTGGCCTGCTCCCACGGCGTGCGCGACTTCGTCCCCCTGAGCGGGCCTTACGCCGGGCGCAAGGTATTCGTCGACGGCCCCGAGTACGAAACCATCGCCGGCTGCGGCTCGAACCTCGGCATCTTCGACCCGCATACCGTGATCGAGCTCAATTTCTACTGCGATGCCTACGGCCTGGACACCATCTCGGTCGGGACGGCGACCGCCTTTGCCATGGAGTGCTACGAGCTCGGTTTGATCACCTCCCGGCACACGGGCGGCCTGGAGCTTAACTTCGGCAACCGTGCCGCCGCCCTCGAGATTGTCCACCAGATGGCCCGGGGCGAAGGCTTCGGCCGGCTCGTCGGCCAGGGGGTGCGCCGGATGAAGCGCGTGTTCGCCAAGGAGTTCGGCGCCGACCCCAAGCTCATGGCCGACATCGGCATGGAGGCGAAGGGCCTGGAGTTCTCCGAGTACATGACCAAGGAGTCGCTCGCCCAGCAGGGCGGCTACGGGCTGGCCCTCAAGGGGCCCCAGCACGACGAGGCCTGGCTGATCTTCCTCGACATGGTGCACAACTTCATGCCGAGCTTCGAGCAGAAGGCCGAGGCCCTGCACTGGTTTCCGATGTTCCGCACCTGGTTTTCGCTCTGCGGCCTGTGCAAGCTGCCCTGGAACGACATCATCCCCGAGGACAACCGCGAGACCCCCGAGCCGGCCAAGGTGATGAAGCACGTCGGCTGGTACGCCGAGTACTTCAGCGCCGTGACCGGACGGGAGTCGGCGCCCGAGGACCTCATCCGCATGAGCGAGGCGGTGTACAATTTTCAGCGCCTCTTCAACCTGCGCATGGGCTTCGGCCGCCGCGACCACGACACCCTGCCCTACCGCGCCGTCGGGCCGGTGAGCGCGCTCGAGTACGAGTCCCGGGCCGAGCGCTACGACAAGCAACTGGCGGACCGCTGCCAGGTCGACATCCAGAACCTGATCACGGCGGAAAAAGTGGCGCTGCTGCGGACGTTCCGCGAACGGCAGTACGAGATGCTGAAGGACGCGGTCTACCAGCGCCGGGGCTGGACGCCGGAGGGCATCCCCACGCTCGCCACGGTCAGGCGCCTTAAGATCGATTTTCCCGAGGTGGTGGAGTTGCTTGCCGCTCACGGGGTCACGGCGTGATCCGGGTGGGGGGCAAAGAGCACCCCTGGCGTCCGGGGCTGACGGTGGCGGACCTGCTGGCGGAGCTCTCCGCCCCCGCGTGCCCCGTGGTGCGCATCGACCAGGCCTATGTGTCGGGCCCGCACTACGAGCGCACCCTCATACCGGATGGGGCCGATGTGTTTCTGATCCCCATGGTCGCCGGCGGCTGAACTGCGGGAGGCCCGCGGGGCTCGCCCGCAATGGTTTGCCAACCCACAGGGAATATGGTAGTCTATATATCTATCCGGGCCCCGCCGCCGCCGGCCCGGGTAGATTTTTTTTGATCTCCGTCTCAAGTTCCGCCGCCGGCCGACCGATAGTCTCGGTAGCCGGTCCCGCGCGCCATCGGCGTGCACGGCCCGAGATGCGGCGGCCGCCGCCGGCCGGCGGTCCCCCGGGGCGTCTTAAAGGTGGGTCCTGCCATGTTCGTGATGGGAAATCTGCTGGTGGCACTGGCCAAGGTGTTGAGCCTTGTGCTCACCATTTACATGTGGGTCATCATTGCCCGCGCCGTACTCTCGTGGGTGAGCCCCGACCCTTACAACCCCATCGTACGGTTCATCCACGGGCTCACCGAGCCCGTGCTGTCGCAGGTCCGAAGGCGCCTGCCGCTGGTCTTCGGGGGCATCGATCTTACCCCCATGGCCGTTTTGCTGGTGATCATTTTCCTGGAGACCTTCGTGGTCAGCAGTCTCATCGAAATCGCCGCCGGGCTGCGCTAGCCCGGCCTCCAAGGAGGCCTCATGGCGCTCACCCCCCTTGACATTCAGCAGCACCGGTTCCGCCGGCGCCTGCAGGGCTGCGACCCGCAAGAGGTCGAGTCGTTTCTGGAGCAGGCCGCCGCGGCCCTCGAGACCCAGCAGCGGGAAAACTTCCGCCTGATCGAGGAGGTCCACCGGCTGCAGGCCGAGACGGGCCAGTACCAGCGGCGCGAAGGCACCTTCAAGCGCGTCCTGCTGCACTCCCAGAAGGTTCTCGACCAGATGAAAACCAACGCCGAGAAGCAGGCCGACCTGATCGTGGCCGAAGCGGAGAGCAAGGCTGCGAAGCTCCTGCAGCAGGCCCAGCACCGGCTGGCCGAGCTCCAGGAGCACATCGGGCGCCTCAAGCGGCAGCGGGTGCAGATCGAGGTGGACATCGCCGCCGTGATCGAGTCCCACCGCCGGCTGCTCAGCGTGGGCCAGGAAGAAATCCGCGCCAACGACCACCAGGACGACAAGCTCAAGGTGTTGAAACAGGCCAAATAGGCCGCGCGCGCTCCGGGCGGGGCGGGCGCTGAGACCCAACAGGGGACTTCATGGCGAAGATCGATGCGTTTTTCAAACTGATGCACGAGCAGGGTGCCTCCGATTTGCACCTGGTGGCCGGCCAACCGCCGGCGCTGCGCATCCGCGGCGACCTCGAGCGGGTCAAATTCAAGGTGCTGACGAGCGACGACCTGCGCTCCATGCTCTACGAGATCACCCCGGAGCCGAAGATCAAGGTCTTCGAGGAGACCGGGGATGTCGATTTCGGCTACGAAATCCCCGGGCTGGCCCGGTACCGGGCGAACTACTTCATGCAGAAAAACGGGGTGGGCGCCGTCTTCCGGGAAATTCCCAACACCATCATGACGGCTGAGCAGCTGGGGCTGCCGCCGGTGGTCGCGAAGCTGGCACTGCTGCCGCGCGGGCTGGTTCTGGTGACCGGCCCGACGGGTTCCGGAAAGTCCACGACGCTCGCCTCGGTCATCGATGTCGCCAACAGGAACCGCAAGGACCACATCATCACCGTCGAGGACCCGATCGAGTTCGTCCATCAGAGCCAAAGCTGCATCATCAACCAGCGCGAGGTCGGCATCCACACCCACACCTTCTCCGCCGCCCTGCGCGGGGCGCTACGCGAGGACCCGGACATCATCCTGGTCGGCGAAATGCGGGACCTCGAGACCATCAAGCTGGCGGTCGAGGCGGCGACGACCGGCCACCTCGTGTTCTCCACCCTGCACACCTCCGGCGCCGCCAAGACCGTGGACCGCGTGATCGAGGTCTTCCCCGCCCAGGAGCAGTCTCTGGTCCGCTCGACCCTGGCCGAAGGCCTGCGGGCCGTCATCTCGCAGGTGCTCTTCAAGCGGGTGGACAAGATCGGGCGGATCGTGGCGCTCGAGATCATGATCGCAAACCCCGCGGTGCGCAACCTGATTCGCGAGGCCAAGGTGCACCAGATCCCCTCCATGATCCAGACCGGCAAAAAGTTCGGCATGACGCTGCTGGACGACTCCATCATGGAGTTGTTCAAGCGCGGGATCATCAGCGCCGATGACGCCTATGCCAAGGCCAACGACAAGGCGCGGTTCCGGCCGCTTCTGCGGGGCGTGCCGATGGATTTCACGGAGGCGTGACGAGTAGCGACAGCGCCCGCGCGGCAGTGCCATGAGGCGGCCTATCTGACCGCATCGCCCGGTCGTCGGAAGAGAGGGTGACGTGAAAAAACAGGAAATCGACCACATCCTGGGCAAGATGCTGGATGCGCACCGCGAGGTGTCGGACCTCAATTTCACCGTCGGCAAGCCCATGCAGGTCGAAAGCGCGGGCGAGCTGGTCCCGGTGGAGGTGCGGGGGCACATCAAACCGCTGACCCCCTTCCAGACCGAGGTCATCGCCCTCAACCTCATCAACCAGGACCGCCGGCTGACCGAGGGGCTGTTGACCGCCGGCTCCTGCGACCTGTCCTACGCCCTGCCGGGCAAGGCGTGCTTCCGGGTCAACATCTTCTCCCAGGGAACCAACTTCTCCATCATCTGCCGCAAGCTCGAATCCAAGATCCCCACGATCGAGGAGCGCGCGCTGCCCAAGATCCTGCATCAGATCGCCAAGGAAAAAAACGGGATCGTCTTCGTGACCGGCGCCACGGGCTCCGGCAAGACCACCAGCCTCGCCGCGGTTCTCGACGCGATCAACGAGACCCGCTCGGTGCACGTGGTCACCCTGGAGGACCCGGTCGAGTACCAGCACCCGCACAAGAAGGCCACTTTCAACCAGCGCGAGCTCGGTTTGGATTTCGACACCTTCTCCCACGGGCTCAGGGCCGCGCTGCGCCAGGCGCCGAAGGTCATCCTCGTGGGGGAAATGCGCGATCGCGATACCGTCGAGATCGGCCTGACCGCGGCCGAGACCGGCCACCTGGTCCTCTCCACCCTGCACACGATCGACGCGGGCTCCACGATCAACCGGATTCTCGGCATGTTCCCGCGGGAGGACGAACAGCAGATCCGCATCCGCCTGGCGGACTGCCTGCGTTGGGTCGTCTGCCAGCGGCTCTTGCCCAAGGTGGGCGGCAGCCGGGTGGCGACCTTCGAGATCATGGGCACCAGCCTGCGGGTCAAGGACGTGGTTCTCAACGGGGAGTCCGAGGGCTGGACCTATCACGACATCATGGAGACCGGCAACGCCTTTGGTATGGTCACCTTCGACCAGCACCTGGTCGGCCTCTACGAGCAGGGGTTGATCACCCAGGAGACCGCCATCGCCTATGCCTCCCACCACGGCAACGTCGGCCGGGGCATCGACATGATCAAAAGCGCCCGCGGCGAGACGACCACCGACCTCGGCAAGCTGGAGATCGACCGCACTTACAACAAGATGATCTGATGGGGAGCACCCGATGGAGATCACCTGCACCGCCTGCCAGGGCAAATTCAGAATCGCCGACGACAAGATCCCCGCCGGACGTTCGGCCACTTTTGTCTGTCCGAACTGCCGCGGCCGGATCCCCGTCAGTGCCGCTCCGGCCCCGCCCCGCGAGCAGGTCTCCCTCAAGGAGGTCGAGACCAACGCCTACAATTCGGCCGACCGCCCCTTTGATTTCATCGAGGAGGAGGGCAAGACCGCGTTGGTCTGCGAGCAGCAGCCGCAGATCCTCAAGACCGTTACCGACACCCTGCACCTCATGGAGTACCAGATCACGGTGGCCGAAAACGCCCGCGACGCCCTGAAGCGCATGCGCTACCATGTGTATGACGTCGTGGTGGTGGACGAGGACTTCGACACCCAGACCCCGGAGGCCAACGGGGTTTTGATCTACCTCGAACGCCTCGCGATGAACACCCGCCGCAATACGTATGTGACCATGATCTCCAGCCGCCACCGCACCATGGACAACATGACGGCCTTTATGAAGAGCGTCAACCTGATCGTCAACACCAAGAACATCGACGACTTCGGCAAGATCATCAGCCGCGGGTTGACCGAACACCTCGCATTCTATCGGGTCTTCCGCGAAAAGTTCAAGGAGGCCGGCCGGACCTGAGTGAACCGGAGGGTCTTCAGTGAAACCCACGATCAACACCGTCGCCGACGGCCTTTACCAGATCAACCTGACGCCGCCGATCGAGGGGTTCGACGACTTCATCAGCGCTTGGCTGGTGACGGGGCCGCCGTCGCTCGTGGTCGATGTCGGCCCGTCTGCGACCGGGGCCCAGCTCGCCCGTGCCCTTGAAACGCTCGGCATCTCGCGGTTGGACTACATCCTGCTCACCCACATCCATCTCGACCATGCCGGCGCCGTGGGCCGGCTCGCCGCGCAGTTTCCGGAGGCAACGGTGGTCTGCCACCCGAAAGCGATCCCCCACCTGGTGGATCCGACCCGGCTGTGGGAGGGGTCGCGCCACGTGCTGGGGCCGGTGGCCGAGGCCTACGGCCCGATCGAGCCGCTGGCAGCCGAGCGCTTGGTTTCCGCCGAGGGGTTTGTGCGCGACGGCGTCGAGGCCGTGCTGACGCCGGGCCACGCCGCGCATCACGTGAGCTTCTTCTCGCCCGCGGCGCTCTTCGCCGGGGAGGCCTGCGGGGTGCATTACGCGCTGCCCGGCGGCCGGGAGTACATGCGGCCGGCCACCCCGCCCGTCTTTTTGATGGGCACGGCCCTCAACAGCATCGATGCGCTCATCGCGCGTGCGCCGCGCCGCATGGTCGTGGGCCATTTCGGGATGAAAGCGGATGGCGCCGGTCTGCTGCGCCGGCACCGCGGGCAGCTACTCTACTGGGAGCGCTGGCTGAGCGAGCGTCTCGGGGCGTATGCGGCGGAGGAAGCGGTCGAGCGTTGCGTGCAGGGGCTTCTGCTGGAGGACCCGCTGCTCGAGGCCTTTGGGCTCTTCCCGCAGCCGGCCCGCGAGCGGGAGCGGTATTTCCTGAAAAACAGCATCAGCGGGTTTCTGGGGTGGGTGGCCGGGAAATGATGGGAAGCGGTCGACGGGTCCATGCGCCGATCGATGAATGGTGTCGGCTCTCCGCTGGAGGGGGCTGCGACGGCCGAAGGGGGTTCAGGCGCTCAGAAGAGCGTCAATGACATTTACAGTGGCGCGCGTGGTGGCCGCATCGTGCACCCGCACCATGTGGGCGCCGTTCATTACGGCCGCGGCCACGGCCGCCTGAGTTCCGGTTTCCACGATCGGTTGGTCCGGGGGGATGTCCTTTTCGGTATCCGGCTTTACCAAACGGCGGATGAAGGCCTTGCGCGAGGGGCCGACCAAGAGCGGCAGGCCTAAAGCGGAGAGTTCCGGGAGGCGTTTGATCAATTCCAGGTTATGTGCGGCGGTTTTCCCGAAGCCGATGCCCGGGTCGGCGATCAAAAAGCCGCGGGGAACCCCCTTCCGCTCGGCCACGGCCGCGGAGGCCCGCAGCCCGGCTGTAATCTCGCCGATCAGATCGTCGTAGCGCGGGGCGACCTGCATCGAGCGGGGCTCGCCCTGCATGTGCATGAGGATCAGCGGCACCCCGAACCGGGCGGCGAGACCCGCGAGCCCGGGGTCGAACCTCAACCCGGAGATGTCGTTCACGAGTCCGGCGCCGGCCGCGAGGGCCCGCTCGGCGACAAGGCGCTTGGTGGTGTCGATGCTGATGGGCACCCGGACCCGAGCCGCGAGCGCCTGGATCACCGGCACGACGCGCCGGATCTCCTCCGCGGCGCTGACCGGCTCGCAGAAAGGCCGGGTCGACTCCCCGCCCACGTCGATGATGTCCGCCCCGTCGGCGGCCATGCGCACGCCCTGAGCCACCGCGGCCTCTGCCTCCAGGAACCGCCCCCCGTCGGAGAACGAATCCGGGGTCACGTTGAGCACTCCCATGATGCAGGTCCGCCGCCCCAGTTCCAGCACGTGGCGGCCCCAGGCGATCCGGTATGGCGTGCGGGCGTGCATCAATCAGGTGGCGAGAGCCGGCTTGGGGTCCTCGGCGGGCAGCGGCTGCTCCCGGGGCGGGGTGGGTTCCTCGTCGCTATCGATGTGCTTGGAGGGGAGTTTGATGCCGGGGCGCATGGAGTGGATAATCTCATCCAGCTCCTTGCCCATGACGGTCTCCTTCTCGAGCAGGACCTCGGCCAGCTTGTTCAGAATGTCCCTGTTTTCCAGGAGGACGCTGCGGGCGCGCTCGTAGCAGCCCTTGATCAGTTGGTTGATCTCCTGGTCGATCTTCTGGGCAGTGGCGTCGGAGTAATCGCGGTGCTGGACGATCTCCCGGCCCAGAAAGACATGCTCCTCGCCCTTGGCGTAGTTCAGTGGGCCCAGGGCATCGCTCATGCCCCAGCTGCGGATCATCTTCTCGGCCAGGGTGGTGGCCTGCTTGATGTCGTTGGCAGCCCCCGTGCTGATGCGGTTGAAGACGATCTCCTCGGCCACCCGGCCGCCGTAGGCGACCGAGAGCTCGCTCTCCAGCTGGTCCCGGAACTTGAAGTCCCGCTCTTCGGGCAGAAACCACGTCACCCCGGCCGCCCGGCCGCGCGGGATGATGGTTACCTTGTTGACCGCGTCGGTTTCGGGTAGAAAACGCGCGACCAGCGCGTGGCCGCCTTCGTGGTAGGCCGTTACCTTGCGGTCTTCCTCCTTGATCACCTTGGACTTGCGCTCGAGGCCCATGTAGACCTTGTCCTTGGAGTCCTCGAAATCGCGCATGTCCACCCGCTCTTTGCCGCGCTTGGCGGCGAGCAGCGCCGCCTCGTTCACAAGGTTCTCCAGGTCGGCCCCGGAAAAGCCCGGGGTGCCCTTGGCGAGCACCCGCACGTTGACATCGGAGGCGACGGGTGTTTTGCGCATGTGAACCTGCAGGATCTTCTCCCGGCCTTTGATGTCGGGCAGCGACACCACCACCTGGCGGTCGAACCGCCCCGGCCGCAGCAGGGCCGGGTCGAGGACATCGGGCCGGTTGGTGGCCGATATCAAAATGACCCCTTCGTTCGATTCGAACCCGTCCATCTCGACGAGCAGCTGATTCAGCGTCTGCTCGCGCTCGTCGTGTCCGCCCCCCAGCCCGGCCCCCCGGTGCCGGCCGACGGCATCGATCTCGTCGATGAAGATGATGCAGGGGGCGTTCTTCTTGCCCTGCACGAAGAGGTCACGCACCCGCGAGGCCCCGACACCGACGAACATTTCGACGAAATCCGAGCCGCTGATGCTGAAGAAGGGCACGCCGGCCTCACCGGCGATCGCCCGGGCGAGGAGGGTTTTTCCTGAACCCGGAGGTCCCATCAGCAGGACCCCCTTGGGGATCCGTCCCCCCAGGCGGGTGAATTTTTTGGGGTCTCGCAGGAAGTCGACGATTTCCTGTAGTTCCTCCTTCGCCTCGTCGATGCCGGCGACATCGGCGAAGGTGACCTTTTCGGAGGTGTCCGACATCAGCCGGGCGCGGCTTTTGCCGAACGACAAGGCTTTGCCCCCGCCGGACTGCATCTGACGCATGAAGAAGACCCACACCCCGATCAGCACCAGCATGGGAAACCAGGACATCAGGAGGGACATGTACCAGGGGGAATCCGCTTCGGGCTTGGCGCTGATCACCACCCGCTTCTGCCGCAAGAGCGGCATGAGCTCCGGGTCCGACGGGGCGTAGACCTTGAAGCGGGCACGGTTGACGTCCGTGACGTAGAGCTCCCGTCCCTGGATCACGACCTCCGCCACCCGGTCTTCATTGACCAGGGTCAGGAACTGGGAGTAGTTCAGAGTGGACTCGCTGAGATGCTGCTGGCTGAAGAGGTTGTAGAGCATGACCATCATCAGGGTGATGACCAGCCACAGTGCCAGGTTTTTGTAGAAGGGGTTCAAATGCGGTGACCTCCCGAAACAGTGGTGCCCGTGAGAAAAACCAGATTCTCAACGAATTATTCCGTATCTTGCTTCAAAATTCAAGGATGATCTGCAAGCGAGGCGCCGACTCCCGGTTTGGCTTCGCAAAAACTGATTGTAACCACGCGCTACCGTTATGCAACCCGCCGTTCCGCTTTGATCACCCGGCGCGTCTGCGGCGTCACCGCGGCGCTTCGGTCCAGGCGGTGGCCGGCGATCCACAGAATGCGCCCGCCGCCGAGCAGAAGCGGGCACCGGCGCCGTTCCGCCCGGTCGACCTTGTGGTCGATGAAGTATTTTTTGAGCGTTTGCGTACCGGCTGTGCCCAAGGGGGCGAACCGGTCCCCCGGCCGGCCATTGCGTACGACCAGGGGAAAAGCAACGGCATCTATATCCATGTACGCCTGCCGGGGGTCGGCCGGCCAGGGGGCCGGGATTGCCTCGACGGCCACCTCGGATAGCACCAGCTCATCGCCGGTCTCCCGAATCCTCAGCGCTCCGCATCCGGCAAGGGGGTAGGCAAAATCGGGCGGTGGCGCCGGGTCGCGGCCGGCCGCGGCCGCTTCCCCCACCCACACCGCGATGGTCTCATCGCGGGAGCGGACCCGGACCCCGCCGGGTAGATGCAAGGGTCCGGCGGCGGGGCGCTGCGCCAACGCCCGCACCCGCTCGACGTGGTCGAACCCGATGCGCCGCAAATCCCCTTTGGCATGACGCAGGGCCCGCCGGATCACCCTCCGTCCGGCCGCGGCCGGCATCCGGCGGAGGGATGCCGCGCTCAGCCCGACCCACCCCGCACCCGCGTCGACCAAGGCGTTCTCGTAGATCGGATCGATCAACGCCTCCAGCCACTCCTCCTCTGCCTGCAGGATCAGGCTGGTGCGGCCCAGGACGCGGCGCACCTGCGGGTGGTAGTCGCGCTCCAGCTGCGGGATCAGCCGGTGCCGGATCCGGTTGCGCCGGAACGTCTCCGCGACGTTCGACGCGTCGTTCACGGCCTGGATGCCGCGGGCGGCCAGGTACGCCTCGATGTCGGCGCGCTGGGCCATGAGCAGGGGGCGGATGTACCGGTTGTCGCGCACCGCGGGAATGCCGGCGAGCCCTAAGGGGCCGCTGCCCCTCAGGAGATTCAGCAGCAGGGTCTCGGCGTTGTCGTCCGCATGGTGGCCGAGCGCGATCTTCGTGTAGCCGTGCGCGGCGAGGACATCTTCCAGGAACGCATAGCGCAGGGCGCGCGCGGCCTCCTCGAGCGAGAGCCGGTGGCGCTGTCGGTGGGCGCGGACATCTGCCCGGCGCACGTGCACCGGAAGCCGCAGCTCGACGGCCAGGCGGCGGACGAACTCCTCATCCCGGTCGGCTTCGGGGCGCAGGCCGTGGTGGAGATGCGCGATGCCCAGACGCACGCCGCGGCCGGGCGCCCGCTCCGCCAGCAGCAGCAGCAGCGCCACCGAATCCGGGCCGCCGGAGACCCCGACCAAGACGGCCTCCCCCCCGGATAGGAGGCGGTGCTGGTCCACGAGCCGGTCGACGAGCCGGTCCAACCGGCCAGCGGGACTCGATGCAGCACCGGACATGACCCCTCCCCCCCCTCTCGAGAAAAATCGCCGCGCGGATGTGCGCGGCCCTGTTCCTTAATTCTGTGCCGACCCTATCGGCCCGAACAGACTGCGGCGATGATTACGTGACCTTGTTAACCAAGTCAACTCACGCCGAGAGCGGCAGTGGCGGGTGCGGCGCACGCGACGTTTCACCATCCCCAATATTGATGGACTCGTAAAAAGTCCCTGACCCAGACGACTTTGTAAAAAGCTCAAGATCAAGGCGCGCGAATTCCGTGTCGCGAGGCGTACTTACTAAGCTTTGCAAAATAGTATAGACGTTTATGCTGCGTATCGCGTAGTCTCGGCTTTGAAGAAGCTACACACCAACTGCGGAGACTTTTGCAGCTTCCTCATGTGAGAAATGACAGC
>JBFYWX010000063.1:0-14925 GCA_041310825.1 Desulfobacteraceae bacterium
GGCTGTCATTTCTCACATGAGGAAGCTGCAAAAGTCTCCGCAGTTGGTGTGTAGCTTCTTCAAAGCCGAGACTACGCGATACGCAGCATAAACGTCTATACTATTTTGCAAAGCTTAGTAACTGCCATGTTGAAGTCTGCTCCCATCCGCTTTCTCATAACCTGTCCCCTGATCGCTCTTATCGCGGCCGGCCTACCGGCTTCCGTCTTGGCGCAGAGCGTCCATTGCCAAGGGACCATCTCCGCCTGGTCGGCCGACGCGAGCCTTCGTTCCTTTATGGCGAGCCACACCTGTGATTGTTCAGACGGCCTGAATCGGCATCCGGTGTGCACGCCGAATGCGGGCGGGGGCTCTTTCGGCAAGCACAAGAAGCCTTCAGCGGCAGGCAGCTTCCAGGCCATGGTCGCCGGGGCGATGTTTCAGAGCATCCTGACGTCCGTATTTGCCGACACCTCGGTGGCCAACGAGCAAGAGATTCTCGCCGCCCAGAAAAAGGCGGCGGAAATTGCATGGAAAAAGGCCCAGCAGAAAAAAGCCGAGGAGGCGAAGGCGCAGGCCGAATACGACAAGATGATGCTCTCTTACAAGCAACTGGAGGGGGCAGGCGAGGTCGCTTTTAAAACCTTGTCCGACTCAAATCTCGGACTCAAGGGCCTGGAGGATCTCGAAGGGCTTTCCGCAAGCGCCCGGCAACCGTTTGACACCCCCTCCGACATGAAAGAGCCTGGTTTTGCGGGCTCATCGGGCGGGACCCCCTTTTTCGGGGATACCATGCCGATCGAGGATGTGCGTTTTCTGGTCAACCCCGAGAACGACCCGAACGTGGTCGACTTGAGACAGGCCAACAGCTTTGTGGTCGAAAGCTTGAAGAACGAAAAACAGAAGCCGGCCGCGGCCGCAGGCGATCAGGAAAAAAAACCCGCCACTACGGCCAAGAAGGACATCGATTGCGGCCGGCTTTCCAACAAGTTGCACGATTTGCTCAATCAGCGTGACCGTTTCCATAAAACGATCGTGCTTGCCCAGAGCGAGCTTACCACCTGGCAGAACGCGAACCGCAACGCCCTGATGAACGCCGCCAAGGACGGGATCGATTATTTTATCGGGCGGCTGCTTGATTACCTCACCCGCAAAGGCGAGGCGGCCGACCGGCTCATGCGAATCCTCGACACGAACTCAGCCAAAATGGCCAAGGACGGGATTGACGTTGGTCAGGCGGCGGCCAAAATACGGCGGCTCAAAGCCCTCTCCGACGTCGGCCGCATCGCCGAGTTCACCTCCAATGTGAAGGACTGGAACAAATTTATAAAGGACGGGATCTCCGCGATGATTGCCGAACTCTCCCACTCGAACCGGGAGGTGAAGCAGATGCTTGAAGACCCCATGATGCAAAGCTACTTCGAGACCGAAGCTCCAGCGCTAAACGCACTTCTCGACATTTCCAACATTGCCGCAGCCAACAAGGTCTTCGGTAAATGGGTCGCCAAGCAGGTTCCGATCATTGCGGCCGTCGAACTTGGGATTAATCAATTGTACAACGCAACCGATTATTTAATGAGCTACCACCATATCCGCGAAGCTCACAAGATCAACGGGAAGGTGCTTCAGACGGCACGCGAGATCCAACAGAACATGGATCGCACCTATTATGACCTTCGTGGCTGTAAATAGCAGGGGGAAACAGGGCTTCTTTATGTTAGCCCGAGCGGATTTAGAACAGATTTTTGATCCATGTTGGCCCGCCGGTTTTTCAAATAAACCCGGCCGGCTATAACATGGATTTAGACCAAATTCGACACTTCAACTCAACGACTCGCGCGGCAAGCGGGCTGATCCTGTGCGGTGGAATACCGGCTCAAAAGGGGAAAACCACTTGCATCACTCGGCGATTTTTGCTTCAATGGGTGGCATTCCTCAACCCGAACAGCCGCGAAAGGGAAGGTTGCCATGTTCATGTCGTTGATCCGCAAGCGCCGCAGCATCCGGGTGTTCCAGGACCGCCCGGTCGAAAAGGAGAAGGTCGACCTGATCGTGGAGGCGGCCCTGCGCTCGCCCTCCTCGCGCGGGAACAATCCCTGGCACTTCGTCGTCGTGACCGAAAAGCCGATGCTGGCGGCCCTCTCCCAGGCCAAGCCGCA
Organism: Desulfobacteraceae bacterium; assembly: GCA_041310825.1. Classification (GTDB taxonomy): domain Bacteria; phylum Desulfobacterota; class Desulfobacteria; order Desulfobacterales; family SpSt-501; genus SpSt-501. Next base: position 2,139 of record JBFYWX010000063.1, read on the forward strand.
CGGTGCGTCGTTCTTGAAGGATGCCCCGCTCGGGATCGTGGTGTGCGCCGACGCCGCGAAGTCGGATGTCTGGGTCGAGGACGCGGCCATCGCGACCTTAATGATTCAGCTGGCGGCCGAGTCGCTCGATCTCGGAAGCTGCTGGATCCAGTTCCGGGAGAGACGGCAGGGGGAAACGCGCACCTCCGAGGAGTACATCGCGGAGCAGCTGCGGCTGCCCCCGGGGTTGAAAGTGCTGGCCGCGGTAGCGATCGGCACCCCGGCCGAGGAGAAGAAGCCCCGACCTGCGGGGGAGTTGCTCCGGGAGCGGGTCCATGCCGGCCGCTGCGGACGCCCCTATTTCTGAACTGTGGGAATCCCGCCTTGGTGGAAACTCGATAACAGTCAGACGGTGGATCGTCTATCGCCGCTCCCACACGGGTGAGCGGCTTCTTGCAAGATAGCATGGCGCCGCGGGGCATAATCGGCTTCCGGTGCAGCCATCAGAACTTGCCGAATGGCCTCACAATGCTCTGCATCCCCTCCGCACGGGTGAAGGCCTCCGCAAGCGAGCGGGCTTCAGCGGGGCTGAGGTGGTCCCCGATCCGCACCGTATACCAGCGGCGCCCCGCAGAGTCGACCGCCTCGAAAACCCGTGCGTCATAGCCTTTGGCCGCCAATCGCTCGACCAGCCGTGCGGCGTTTTCAGACAAGAGGAATGCGCCCACTTGAACCGAGTGGGTCTGCGGGGCGGGCGTCTCCGGCACCGAACCGGAGGCCTGCTACGGCGCAGGCGCTGCGGTTGCCGGGACCTCGACCGGGGCGGTAAACGCCTCCGTCACGGGCGACGGAGCGGGAGGCGGGATGAGGCCCTCCGCGGGCGGTGCCATTGGTAAGGTCTTTTTGACGCCGCGCACGGTAGCGGCCTCCGGTTCGGAAGCGGCCGTCTGCGGCGGAGACACGCCCGCCACCGGCCGCCAGGTGTGGAAGGCAAAAACGCCGACGGCAACCGCCAGCAGGCACCCCGCCCCCGCCGCAAGCAGCACGCGGCGCCGGGACCGGGTCGCGTTCCCGGTCTCCATCCGCGCCATTTCGTTCACGGCGGCGCGGGCGGCTTCCGCCCCCACCGCCTTCTGCCCGGCTCTGAAGGCGGCCGCGAGCGCCGCCGCGCAGGCCGCGTCGATCCGCCGCGGGTTGCCGCGCGCGAAGCGGTAGACGACCCGCAGGGCGCCGGGGTCGAATAGGACCGGCGATCCCGCGGGCGCCTTGCTCAGGCGGTGCCGGATGTAGGCGGAGGTCTCATCCTCCGAGAGAGGGCCGAGCTCGCAGCGCACCGACACGCGCTGGCCCATCTGCCGCAGGGCGTGCGAATCGAGGATGACGCGCAGGCGGGGCTCGCCGATCAGCACCAGGTGGATCAATTTCTCGCGGGCGGTCTCCAGGTTGGAAATCAGGCGGATCTGCTCCAACACGGCCGCCGCGAGCGTTTGGGCGTCGTCGATGAAAACCACCGCCTTGCCGCCCGTCAGCTTGCGACGCATGAGAAAATCGTTCAGCGGATCGATCAGCCCCTTCAGGGTCGCGTCGTCGGCCGGGATCGCGAACGCGGCGTTCACCCGCCGCAGGAGCTCCGCCGGGCTTCGCACCGGGGCCGATAGAAAGGCGGCCGCGGCGTTCGGGTCCAGACGCTCCAGGAAGGTCCGGCAGATGGTCGTCTTGCCCACCCCCTGCGCTCCGGTGATCACCGTGAAACCATGGCCCTCCTCCAGGGCATAGCGCAGGTGGGCCAGGGCCTCCGCCTGGGGCCGTCCGATGAAAAGCGCCTCGCCCCCGGCGAAGGGTTTGAACGGATGGTGTTTCAACTCGAAAAACCGCAGGTACATGAAGGCAGTCCTTGGCGGCGGGACACCGGGCGCCGCTCACCCTGGGCGGCCGGGGAAGCGCAGGCGGGGCAACGCGTTGCCTTTCACCCTCGCCGGCGGTGGCGGGCCGTGGGACGGCAAGAATGGCGTCCGGCCCTCTGCCGCATCTCTTATCAAAATCCGCCGCGCGATTTCAAGAGGATCCGGAGCGATCCCGCCGCCGGCCCTGCTTGCCCGGGCGGGGACGCCGGGGTATTCTCACGGCCGTTGCGACCGGCACCACCGAAAGGAGAGCGATGTACGCCTACCAGCAGAACCGCCGCTATTTCGCCCAGGTGGCGGAGGGGATCGAGGAGGCGGCGGCGGAGGAGGTGAAGCCCCTGGGGGCCTCCGCCATTCGCCCGGTATACCGCGGCCTTTATCTCGAAGCGGACAAGGCCGCGCTCTACCGCATCAACTATCAGTCCCACCTTGTGACGCGGGTCATCGCCCCCCTCGAGGTGTTCGGCTGTCACACCACGGAAGCGCTCTACCGCAGGGCCCGGGGCCTGGCCTGGAAGGAGTTCCTGACCCCGGAGCAGACGTTTGCGGTGTTCGCCAACGTCGCCAACAGCCGGATCCGCCACTCCCAGTATGCGGCCCTCTGCCTGAAGGATGCGATCGTCGACTATTTCCGCGAGGCCTGCAGCCGGCGCCCGGATGTCGCACGCATCGACCCGGATCTCTGGGTCAGTCTCTTCATCGAAAACGACCGCGCCGTGATCGGCATCGATGCCTCGGGCGGCTCCCTGCACCGGCGGGGCTACCGCAAGGAGAGCCTCGAGGCCCCGATGCAGGAGACGGTGGCGGCCGCCATCATCCGCCGCACCGAGTGGGGCGGCCGCCGCCCGCTCTACGACCCCATGTGCGGCTCGGGCACCCTGCTGGCCGAGGCCCTGATCCACCACTGCCGCATCCCGCCCGGCCGGCTGCGCCCGCGCTTCGGATTCGAACGGCTTCCGGATTTCGACCCGGGCCTGTGGGCGGAGGTGAAAGCCGCCGGCGAGCGGCGGATGCGCCCGCTGCCCTCGGGGCTTATTACCGGGAGCGATATCGCGGGCGAGGCTGTCGCCGCCGCGCGCGCCAATCTGGGCCGCCTGCCCGGCGGCAGCGGGGTTTCGGTCGCCCGGATGGATTTCCGGCGCCTGGAGGGGCTCCCCGACCGGGTGATCGTCTGCAACCCGCCTTACGGGATCCGGCTGCGAGGGGGCGGGGAGATCGGGGAGTTCTACCGGGGGCTCGGCGATTTTTTAAAGCAGCGCTGCCGGGGCTCCTCGGCCTTCATCTATTTCGGCAACCGCGAGATGCTAAAGCACATCGGGCTCAAGCCCGCCTGGAGGCAGCCCCTCCGCAACGGGGGGCTGGACGGGAGGCTGGCACGGTTCGACATCTTTTGACCCGCACGCCGGTTTGTATTAGGATGAACCATCATCACCCAACCTGAAACCGCACGGGACGACACGCGATGCGCTTCAAGCGCAGCTTCACATTTGCCCCCCCCGGCAGCGACCGGCGCTCGGGACTGAACCGGCGCTGGATCAAGACCCCCTATTACGAGATCGAACGGCGCAGCGGCAAGGATCGGCGCCTCGAGCCGCCCGGGGCCGCGGCCGACGGCTCCCCGGTCGGTGCCGAGCGCATCGCGGCCCTGGAGAAGCTTCTGCTTTCCACGAGCCTGCACGTGGAGGCGCTGGCGCGGCTGCTGGTCGAAAAGCGGATCCTGACCCACACCGAACTCCAGGAGATGCTCACCTCCATCCAGGAAACCTACCGCGAAAAACAGTTGGGGAACCAAGGCTGATACCTGCAGGAGCGGACGGCCCGGCGCCGTCCCTTGACCGCCCGCGATGGGAGCCCCACATGGCTGACAACGCCCGCACCATGGTCTTCGCCGCCTTCGCCGCCGACGCTTTGGCGCTGGGGGCGCACTGGATCTACGACACCCGGCGGATCGATGCGACCATCGGTCGCATTCGCGATTTTCAGAAACCGCAGCCCCCGACCTACCACCCCGCGCGGGAGCGCGGGGAGCTCACCCACTACGGGGACCAAACCCTGGTGCTGCTGCGCTCGATCGCCGAGTGCCGGGGCTTCGAGGAGTCCGCGTTCAGCCGTGAATGGCAGGAGCTCTTCCGTGCCTACGACGGGTACGTCGACGGTGCGACCCGCCAAACCCTCGCCAACCTCGCAGGAGGGAACTTGCCGGCCGCGGCGGGATCCTCATCCGAAGACTTGGCCGGGGCCGCCCGGATCGCCCCGCTGGTCTACGTCTACCGCGACGACCCGGAGCGCCTCGTCGAGGCGGCCCGGCGCCAGACCGCCCTCACCCACAACCACCCCCGGGTGATCGCCGCCGCCGAGTTCTTTGCGCGCGCGGCCTGCCACGCCCTGCACGGGGTGCCGGCCCGGCAGGCGCTGGAGCGCGCCGCCGATGAAGCCCCCCTGCCCGTGGAAATGCTGGAGTGGGTCGACCTCGGCCTGCGCAGCACGGGGTCGGACACCCGCGCAACCATTCTGGAATTCGGCCAGATGTGCGAGATGGCAGCCGCCTTTCCCGCCACCGTGCACCTGATCGCCTCCTACGAAAAACGCCTGGAGGAGGGGTTGATCGAAAACGTGATGGCCGGCGGCGACTCGGCCGGCCGGGGCCTCATCACCGGTATGCTGCTCGGGGCCGAGGGGGGAGCCGCGGCCCTCCCCCGCCGCTGGCAGGAGGGGCTGCGGGCCGGGGAGGTGATCAGCCGCCTGCTCAACCGCATCGATGCGACCTCCGCTGCTGCCGACGGCCGAGGGCCCGTCGCCTGATTCCCCCGCAACGCCTCGACTTCCTGCTGCGACCCATTCCTTCCAACGACTAGCAATAAAAAGTTTAACTAATTGACTTTATTATTAATAAATGCTGTTTCAATGCGTTCTGCGCTTGACTGTTTTCGGGTTTCAATTTAAAATGAAATCAGTTTTCAAATGAGAGGATACTGACGCCCCGCTCCCATGGAATCCTTTCCGCCCCACGAGACCCCCCTGCTGGTCGTCGATGACGACGAGGGACTGCTCCTGAGCATCAAGGCCGCCCTGATCAGCGCCGGGCTGCCCGAACCGGCGCTGCTCTCCGACAGTCGCCGCGCACTCGACCTCCTCCGCGCCCACCGCTTTCAGGTGGTCCTGCTGGAACTCATGATGCCTTCTCTCGACGGAATGGACATCCTGACCCGAGCCCGTGAAGAGTTTCCTGAAATCGACTTTGTGGTGGTGAGCGCGGTCGACGACGCGCCCACGGCCGTACGGGCCATGCGCGCGGGCGCCGCCGGCTATCTGGTCAAGCCCGTGAACAGCGGCAGGCTCGCGGCCCTGGTGCAGAGCCTCCTCGAGAAGCAGCGCTTCCGCGAGGAACTCCTGCATCTCGGTCCCGCCCGGATCTTCTCGAACCTCAAGCACCCGGAGGCCTTTGCCGGCATCATCGCCGAGGACGAGGCCATGGGCCTCGTCCTCCACCAGGTGGAGGCCGCGGCCATGACCGACTACAGCGTCCTGATCAACGGCGAGTCCGGCACCGGCAAGGAGATGTTGGCGCGGGTGATTCACGGGCTGAGCGAGCGCCGCGCCGCCCCCTTTTTCGCCGTCAACATGGCCGCCTTCAGCAAAAGCATCTTCGAAGAGGAGTTTTTCGGGCATGCCAAAGGGGGGGCATACACCGATGCCGGCACGGACCGCCGCGGCCTCTTCGAGGCCGCCAACGGCGGCACCCTCTTCCTCGACGAGATCACCGAGCTCGACCCGGCGCTCCAGGCCAAGCTCCTGCGGGTGATCGAGGAGCGCGAGTTCTACCGGCTGGGCAGCACCGAGGTGCGCAGCGGGAACGTGCGCATCATCGCCGCCACCAACCGCGACATCGGCGAGGCGATCCTCTCCGGCCGCTTCCGCGCGGACCTCTTCTACCGCATCAACACCTGCAACGTCAAAATTCCGCCGCTGCGCGAGCGGCGGCGGGACATCCTGCCACTCGCCCACCATTTCATGAAAACCCATGCCGCCGCCAACCGCAAAAAGATCCACGAGCTCTCCCCGGAGCTGGCCGAGCGGCTGCTCGGCTACGAGTTTCCCGGCAACGTGCGCGAGCTCAAAAACATAATGGCCGCCGCGGTGCTGCTTGAAAAAGGCATGCAGCTGACCCTCGCCTCGGCCCGCAGCCTGCTGCCCTACGAGGGTCCCGAACGGCGCCGCAACGTGGAGCTCCTGACCTTGGAGGCCCTGGAGCGGCGCCACATCGAACGGGTGCTCGAGGTGACCGGCGGCAACCGCCCCAAGGCGGCCAAGATCCTGGGCATCAACCCATCGACCATCTACCGCAAGCTCGAGAAACACAACCCGATCCGCAAGAAATCCGACCCGAACTGAAGAGGCGCGACCATGTCCGACGGTGTGGATGTGATTTTGCTCGACGCCGACCCGGGGATCGGCCGGAAGCTTCGCGCCGGGGCGGCACATGGAAAAACACCACCCGGGCCTCGGGAACCCCTGAAAGAATGAAGGCCAGATGATCCACCGCCCGCAGGGCGCCCGTGGAGCCGTCCGCGGCCGCCATGACACGCCCCGAGAAGACCTTGCCGGGCCCACACCCTCTTCCGAAAAGCCAGGGCCGTCTTGAGGCTGGCCAGCCCCCCTGAGCTTTTCGGCGGCAAGGCGAACCGACCCGTGGCACGGGTCTTTTTTTTTCTTTACCCCCTTCCTTGACATCCGAAATCGAAATACATACTTGTTTACTATGAATTGAGCAGACGGCTGGATCGTTTGCAAGCAGACCGCTTCGATTGCATCCGAAACCTTACGGGCCAGCCTTAAAATTACCTGCATGTAAACCAGTCGGCCGCCCCGCCGCACCTCGCGGGGCAAACCGCAGCAAAGACCAAGAGATGAAAATCGTTTTTGAATCTCAAAGGGCGCTACGTGACTCGATGCTGCAACATTCTGCTCAACGACTGGTTTCAGGGTGGGTCGAGGAGACTTCCATGAAGACTAAAAAAATATTTCTGGCCATTCTTATGATCGTGTTGGTTGCGCCTTCCTTTGCACCGCGGGCCCAAGCCGACCCGCTGACCGTGATGGCCATAGTTGGGGTAGCCACGGTGCTGACTCTGAGCACGGCCGACATTGTCACTTCCGACTACGATGGCGACAAGGAGCAGCGGGCGCAAGTGGAGAACACGGAGCAACGAGCAGAGGCCGGGGTCGAACTGGCGGCCAAGGCCTCGGGGGCCGGCGAGCCTGCGCCATCGGCTCCGAATTGAGCCGCCGGTCATCAATACCGGTCCGGATCTCCAGACAAGTTGCCAATCCAACCGATAGGGGGTGTTCGCACCCCCTATCGATTGCGAAAATGAGGCGGCCGGGCGAGCCTGATCCCGCCGCTCGTCACCGTCAAGTCGACCGGATGCGTCTCAAGGCGTAAAGACGCAGACTGGGATCTTCTTCGATGACCCGATAACCAAGGAGGCCTATGGCCAATTCGTGCCGATACGTCGAACCGGCAATCCCCCCCGCGCGGTCGGTCGAAACCGGATGCCACCCGGCAACGGAATGCCGCGCAAGTGTTCGCACACCGTACGAAACAAAGGTTGAGATCGACAGGGCCGAGGGCCCTGTGAAAGGCAGAACGACAGACCTCAGCAGCGGCGGGCTGTTCGTTGCGACGAATGCCCCATTTCAGATAGGAGAGCAACTCGAGCTGAAATTCCATTTCCGCCTTGGAGAGCATTCAGCGAATTTGAGGGCGCAAGTCGTGCGGAAAACAGACGCGGGCGTCGGGCTGAAGCTGCTCTGAGCCCCGCGCCGCCGGCGGGCAAAGCCTTGCTCGCAGCCGCTTTGCAAGGGCCGAACCGCCTGAGGATGCGGCCGGCCTCAGCGGGGCGGCGTCGCCATGGATCAAACACCATCAAAAAAGGGCGGCAGCCTCGACGGCTGCCGCCCTTGGCATTCAAGGTCGGGCAGGAAAATCTGCTTATTTCACCGCCGGTGAAACAAACCTACCCTCACCCGCCCGTGCGGAAGGGCAGCCCGTTGGGCAGTCCGTTGGGCAGTCCGTTGGGGGCGGGGAAGTTGATGCCCGGCATTCCAGGCATCTTGTTCCAGGCGGGCACCCCCGCCGGCGGGCCAAAAGGCGCACCCTCGGGCATACCGCCGAACTGCAGGTTGAAACGCGCGCGGATCCCCTGTTGGAGACCGTAAGGCGCGCCCTCGGAGGCGCCCTTCAGGGCGGGCACGCCCTCGGGCGGGCCGAAGGGTGCACCCTCGAAAGCCCCACAGTTCGGCACCCCCTCCGGCGGGCCTTTGGGCACGCTGTCCGGAAGACCGAAGGGCGGCACCCCTTCCGGCGGGCCCAGCGGCGCGCTGTCCGGAAGACCGAAGGGCGGCACCCCCTCCGGCGGGCCCAGCGGCGCGCTGTCCGGAAGACCGTAAGGGGTCATCCCCTCCGGCGGGCCTTTGGGCGCGCTGTCCGAAAGACCGAAGGGCGGCTGGGCGGCAACCGGGGCCGCTGCCAGAAGACAGAATACCGCCATCACGCCGACGATCGCCATCCAATTATGCACTCGCATCGTGATTGTTCCTCCTGTTCGTCTGATTTCGAATCTGTTGTCACACACTTGGACGCGATCTTACCAATAGCCGGCCGGCCGGTCAAGAGGAAAACCGCCCGCGGCGGCGCTCAAGGTGCATGCGGCCGCCTCCGTGCAGACGGGACAGGGCCGAGGGCAGCGGCGCGTTGCGGGTGCCGGCAGAGGCCGCCGGGTCTGATAGGGTTTTGAATTTACAATTCAATATGCTATACTTGTTTAAAGTCGGCTCGAAACCGGGCTGTGCGGCGGCGGGCGGCCGGCGCCGAAGGCGCTAGCGCGGGGGAGAAGAGGAATGGCTGGTCCATGATGCGAATGAGCGCCATAGCGGCGTTGCTCCTTTTGGTGATGCCCGCCGGGGCGCGCGCCTGGACCTCGGCGCCCGGCGGCGAGGCGGGCTGGGTCCTGAGCTCCCAGACCGCGGTCAGCGTGGAGGGGAGCCTGAAAATGACGCAGAAGTTCGCTTCGGTCGGCCCCGCGCCCCAGGGGGCCGGCACGCTCGACGTTCAGGGGTGGAGCGCGGTGCAAAAGAGCACCCATGAGAGCTCCGTCCATGCAATCGGGGGCGCTGCACAGTTGGTGAAGGAATTTCAGGCCGAAGTCGGCCCCGGCGGCGAATGGAGCCGGATCGATGTCGGCACCCAGCTCCACTTCGCGCGCACCAGCGTCGGCGGATCGTTGCAGGCATCGGAAAAGACGGCCCTGTTTTACTGGTGGAAAGTCGGCAGCCTGCTGGCGGACGCCTTCGACCGCAGGCTCGCCTGGGTCAGGATCGGCGAGGGGCGCGTGCAGATCGCCTTCGAGTCCAAGGTGGACGGCACCTGGATGCAGCTTTTCAACACCACGACCTTGCAGGGCACGAAAAACGCGGTCGGCGGAAAATTCGATGTCAGCGCGGCGGGGGTCGGAAGCGTCATCACCGTGGTCGAGGCCGCCTACCAGACCGGCCGGGGCCTTGTCGTGGACGAGGGCGGGATCAAGGGCGCCGAGCAGGTGATGCTCAGCGCCTTTCGCGAATTTCGGGGCACCATCAACCTGAAAGAGTCCGTCACCGTTCGGCAGAGCATCCCTTAGCCCCACCCTCGGCGGCAGGCATTTCGGTGCCGCCAGGCGCACGCGGCCACTGCTGATCTCTGATCTCGAGCTCCAGGCGCCTGCGTGCCACCCCGCCCCGCACACCCAGCAGGGTCCGGATCGCCGCCGCGATGGCGCCCTGCTTCCCGATGATCTTGCCCACCTCGCTCTTCGGGACCGCGAGTTCGAACACCACGACCGTCGGCCGGTCGATCATGTCGACGGACACCTGCTCCGGCGCATCGACCAGGGCCTTGGCAATGGCGAGGATGAGGTCCCGCGCCTTTTCCATACGTCCTCCCCATGGGCCCAGGTCCCGGAAGCCCGGTGCACGCATCGCCGGGCGGCTCGCGCCGGGGCGCGCTGCCGCCGCCGGCGGTCCCGCCTCTGTCGGCTTCACGTCAACAGGGCAGGGGCATCCGCCCCGGGAGGCGCCCTGCCCTCACAGGGCGCACTCCTCGATAAAGCTCTGGAGCTCGCCTCTCTGGACTCCGGTCAAGCCGCCGAAGGCCACGACCCGCCTCCTGGGGCTTGCGCCCGCGAAGGGCGCAGGCGGCTCAACCGGGCGATCCGAGAGCGTTGCGACCGGGACCCGCCGCAGGTAGACCCCCCGCGTGAAGCCGGCCACCAGGATATCCAGTTCACGGGTTTCGGGGGCCTGGACGCCGTCGGGGGCCTCGTACACAACCTCGGCGGCGGCGATGCTGATCCGGACCACGCGCCCCGGAGGGCCCGGTCCCGGCCGCATGAGGGCCAGCGCTTTCCCGCAGAGGGGAAAGCGCTTCGCGCGGCGGCGCTCCGGTTGTCCGGCGCCGAGGCTCACGGCACGGCCCCCGGCGCGCCGGTCGCGGCCGCCAGCCGGCCGCTCTGCTCGTTGAACCGATGCAGCAGATAATGGTGCACCGCATACGGCCGCATCCGCACATTTTTGAGGACCATCTCCTGGGCCAAGGCCTCGCGGTTATCGAGGATGAACGCCGACCGTTGGGCGGCCTGGAGAGCGTAGGCCCGGAGGTTCGCGGAGCGGGACTTCACAAGCTTCGCCTTGGAGCCGCAGATGTCGCACTCCTTCTTCATGCACTCGAGGTAGTAGCCCTTCTGCTGCGCCGCGGTTACCGTGTCGCCGAGCGCCGGGGCGGCCGCGACCGCCAGCGCCAGGCCGATCAGCCCGACCAGCAGGATGAGTCTTGTCTTCATGTGCGCCTCCCTTCCGTGTGGGGTTCTCGGATAGCGGCATCCTCCCGGGTTCGCGAGCTCGTTCAGGAGCATGCCCTTCCGTTGCCGCAATTAGACCACACCGGGAACAGGATACAACCCGTCAAAAACACCAAAAAAGCACTAGCATCGAGGCGCGCCGCACTAGGGGCAGGCAGCGTGCGGGGACAAGGCGGCGGAGCGAAAGCGGCTTTCGGCCGGCGCGGTCCTCAGCGCAGCGAAAGCAGATAGGTTCTCAAGCCGGCTTTCTGGTTGGTGAGCCCGAATTTGCGCCGCAGGTTGTTGCGGTGGATCTCCACGGCCTTGGAGCTCACGCGCAGGATGTCGGCGATCTCCTTGGTGCGCCTTCCCTGCATGACAAAGTTGGCAACATCGATCTCGGTCGAGGTCAGACTGGGAAACTTGGGCGCCAGGTCGTGGGCGAAGGGCGCGAACAGCGAGTTCAGGCTCTCCTCCACCAGGCGCAGGCACTCGACGGCCGCCTTGTCCCGGACTTTCTCCCTTGCGCTCTGCACGAGCGGCATCACCCCCTTTTGCAGGTTGCCCCTGATGGTCTCTTCATGCTCGAGGCGGTTTTCTTCTATCTTCTTCATGATGACCTTCAGGGCCGTGTTCGCCTCCTCGAGGCTTTTGTTCTTTTGCGCCAGCTCGCGGTCCTTGGCCTCGAGCTCCGCCAGGTGCTTTTTGCGCTCGGTGATGTCCCGGGCAATCCCCATGAACCCCGCCGGTTTTCCGTAAATGTCCTTCTTCAGGGACGCCGACACCTCCACGTACCGCCGGGTGCCGTCCTTGCAGATGCACTCCCAGTCGAAGGCGTGGGCCGCAATGCCCGTGAGATAGACCTGATGGAACATCCGGAAGATCTTCTTGCTGTTGTACTCGTCGACGATGCGGCGGTTGTTCATGCCGAGCATCTCCTGGCGGGTGTACCCCGTGATGCGCAGCAGCCCCTCGTTGAAAAAGGTGTAGTTGCCGTCCAGGTCGACCTCGTAGTAGCCCTCCTGGATGTTCTCGATGATGGTGCGGTAGCGCTCCTCGCTCTCCCGCAGGGCCTGCTCGGCCAGCTTGCGCTGGGTGACGTCCCGGGCGATCCCCATGAACCCGACCGGCCGGTGGTTTACGTCCGTTTTGAGGGTGACGGACACCTCGACGAACCGCCGGGTGCCGTCCTTGCGGATGCACTCCCAGTCGAAGGCGTGGGCCGGGATGCCCGTAAGATACACCTGGTGGAACACGTTGAAGACCCGCTTGTTGTTGTAGTCGTCGACGATGCGACGGTTGTTCATCCCGAGCATCTCTTCGCGGGTGTATCCGGTGATGCGCAGCAGCCCCTCGTTGAAAAAGGTGTAGTTGCCGCCCAGGTCGACCTCGTAGTAGCCCTCCTGGATGTTCTCCAGGATGAGGGCGCATTTCTCCTCGGTTTTTTTTAAGGCCTTTTCAGCCGCCAGTCCGGCGGGCGCCGCCGTTCGCCCTTCTTCGGCTTTGGCCGAAACCGCTTTTCTGCGCGCCGCATCGGTCATGTGCGCTCCCTTGGCATGGGGTGGGGCTTCCCGCGTGAACGCCGCCGCGCTTCGCGTCTTCCGCGCGCCGGCCGCCTTGCGGCAGAACGATCCGCTCCTTCGGCGCCCAGCCACAGGAGACGATGAAGTGCCAGATGCCGCAGGCAGGTGAGAGGGCGGAGCCGATCAGATAGAAGGCGCCCAGCCAGGCGCGGCCGCTCCGCGAGAGGGATCGTTAAGAGCTCACTGCATCCGGGAAAGGGTGGGGACCTTACCATGGCATGGCCTCCATGACAGAGGCATGACAAAGGCACGAAAAACACTAGTCCAATAATATTATATAAAAATTAAATATTGATGTCAAGCGAAATCTTGGAGGCGCCCCGTGCGGGGGACGCCGCCCGCACCGACGCGATCGCTCCGGCCTGCCTTAGAACCCAAAGGGGCCGGGAGCTCGGAGGAAATTGTCGCCGTACAGCATGGACGGCGACGAACATTTCAAAAGGGATCC
>JBFYWX010000078.1:0-8845 GCA_041310825.1 Desulfobacteraceae bacterium
TGTCGTCCTCCTGCCCCAGAATCTGGGCATGGTCCGCGTAGGCGCTCACCCCCTTGATGCCGAAAAGGACGGTGTGCTTGAGCGAGAGAATGTCCGGGCTGTCGGCCGGGTAGGATTTCAACCCCAAGGGTTCGGCCTGCTTGACCAGCTCCTCAACCGTGGATTTGGGCGCAAGTGCGGCCGCCCCGCCGGGAAAATCGATCTTCCCGCCGGCGGCCTTGACCTTTTGCTTGAGCCGCTCGCGCCGGGCAGCCGCCTGGTTGATCAGATCGACGAACCGTGCCGGGTCGAAATCGACGTTGGTCAGGGTCGAGAAGGCGGCTTTGACGGTGAAGCGGTTCACCTCCGGGTCGGACACCTCGACCTTGCGTCCCTCAACCGCCACCTGGGATAGCCCCATGAGCGCATAAAGCAAAAGATCCTGGAGCGCGGCCACCTCGGGCTGCTTGCCGCAGACCCCCAGCACCGTACAGCCGGTGCCTTTGGCGGTCTGTTCGCATTGATAGCAAAACATGGGCAACCTCCTTTCGCGTTAGGGGTTTAATGCACGTTTGCCCCACCCGTAACCGGTGCGGCACCGAAAGGCATTGATCTAAGTCAAATGCCCTTGCCCCCCCCTGGGGGCGCCCATGCCGCCATCAACTTTCGCACCTGCAGGAGGCGCTGGTCGCGTTCCCGCAACAGCTCCTTGAGATCACGATCATTCCAGTCGAAAAAACCGCGGCCCGTTTTGACCCCGTAATGCCCCTGCTCGACCAGGCGCTCGAGCGTCGGGGAAAGGTCGCTGCCGGAAGCCAGGTGGATCGGTTCCCCCTTGATGTTGTTCAGGGTCGCATCCAGCCCGGCAAAATCATAGCGGCCCACCACCCCCATTACGGGAAGGCGGATGGCGAGGCTGGCCTTGGCCGCCCGATCGATCTCTTCCGGGTCCGCCACGCCGGCGTCGATGAGATGGAACAACTCCCGGCCGAGGGCGCGCTGCAGGCGATTGATGATGAATCCCGGGATGTATTTCTTCATCGTGATGCAGGTCATCCGCATCCGCTCCAGGGCGTTAGTCACCCTCACCATCACCGCCGCCGCCGTGCGGGGCCCGGGAACCATCTCCACCAGGGGGATGATGTAGGGCGGATTGTAAAAGTGCGCGATCAAAAGGCGGGACTGCAACTCCTCCGGCGCCAGCACGAAGACATCCATGTAAGAAGTCGTGCTGGCGACAATGGCTTTAGGACCGATCGAGCGGCCCAATTCTTGGAAGAGTTGCCTTTTGGCCTCGGCCTTTTCCACAATGGCTTCCACGATCAGATCCGCCTCCGGCAGGCCCTCGTCCAGCCCCGGCACCGGAGTGATCCGGTTGAGGACGGTTGGGGGGTCGGCCTCATATTCCCGGTGAAGTTGGAGGCCCTCGAGGTGGGATTCGATCAGTTCCATGGCCAGGCTCAGGCGATTCGGGTCGAGGTCCACGAGCCGGACGTCATGGCCTCCCAACGCAAACACCAGGCCGATCCCATGCCCCATGGTCCCGGCACCGATCACAACCACTTTTTTCAGCTCTATTGCCATCCGGCCTCCGTCAGTGGGAAATGGGGGAAACTTTCAACAGGGATGGCATTTTCAGCCGGAGGTGTCAACGCCGCCCGCGGCCGCTTTGAGGTGAATTCTGATTTTGAAGTTGATCAAGGGGTAGAATTTTGCGATAAATCGCGGTTCCAAGTCCTGCTTAACTTTGATTTCAAGGATATGACCATGCCCGTTGAACCGATCAGACGGCAACTGCTCGAAAAAATTGCTGCGGCCTGCCGCCGCGTCTACGACCACACACCGGAAGGGCTCCAGATCGATTTCCCGCCCGACCTTCACCTCGGCCATTTCGCCGTGGGGTGCTTCCCGTTGTCGAAAACCCTGCGCCGGAGCCCGGCCGACATCGCGCGGACCCTCGCCGCCGGCATCGGCCCGGACGATCTCATCGCGGCCGCGGCCCCGGCCGGGCCCTACATCAATTTCACACTGCACCCCGAGCGGCTTTTCGGAGAGACGCTCGGGACGATTCTCACCGCCGGTGCGGGCTACGGCGATGTGTCTGCGGATCGACCGCAGCGGGCGATGGTCGAGTATCTCTCGCCCAACACCAACAAGCCCCTGCACCTGGGGCACCTGCGCAACGCGGCCCTGGGCATCGCGGTCGCGCGCATGCTCGCGGCCGCCGGCCACCCGGTGGTCAAGTCGATCCTGATCAACGACCGGGGGGTGCACATCTGCAAGAGCATGCTCGCCTGGGAGCGCTTTGCCGGCGGCGCCACCCCCCAGTCCGAGGGCGTGAAGGGCGACCATTTCGTGGGCCGCTGGTACGTGCGCTATGCGATCGAATCCGAAAAAGACCCCGCGCTCGAGACAGGCATCCAGGAGATGCTGCGGCGCTGGGAGGAGGGCGACCCCGCGACGACCGTCCTCTGGAAGCGCATGAACCAGTGGGTCTATGATGGGTTTGCCGAGACCTACCGGCGCTTCGGGATGGACTTCGACGTCTTCTACTACGAGTCGGACACCTACCGGCTCGGCAAGAACATCATCGCCGAGGGCTTGAAAAAAGGCGCCTTCAGCACCGATGCGCGCGGCAACACGGTCTTCCACCTGCCGGAGAAGGAGTTCGGCCGCGAGAAGGACGGGGCGCTCAAGAAGGTGACCGTGCTGCGGCCGGACGGGACGAGTCTTTACATCACCCAGGACATCGGCACCGCGATCCTCAAAGTGACCGAGCACCGCCTGGACGCATCGGTTTACGTGGTCGGCAGCGAGCAGGAGCACCACTTCAAATGCCTGTTTGCGATCCTGGGCGCGCTCGGATATGCGTGGGCTCCCAATTGCCGCCACCTCTCCTACGGCATGGTCTACCTGCCCGAGGGCAAGATGAAGTCGCGCGAAGGCAAAGTGGTGGACGCCGACGACCTCATCGCCGCAATGAGCGAACTGGCCGAGGAGGAGATCCGCCGCCGCGACCCCGAAAAGAGCCTTTCCGACGAGGAGATCCGGCACCGGGCCGAGGTGATCGGCGTCGGCGCGATCAAGTACTATCTGCTGCGCGTACGCCCAACGCAGAGCATCAACTTCGACCCGGCCGAGTCCATCTCGTTCGACGGGTTCACCGGACCCTACTGCCAGTACGCCTACGCGCGCATCTTCGGGATTCTGGAGAAGGCCGGCGGGCGCGGGCTGTTGACGCAGACGCCGGATTTCGGGCGGCTCGGAAACCCGGAGGAGCTCCTGCTGCTCAAGATGCTGATCCAGTTTCCCGCGGAGGTCGCCAGCGGGGTGGCCGAGTACAACCCCGCGCGGGTGGCGGTGCACGTCTTCAACACGGCCCGCGTCTTCAACCAGTTCTACAACAAGCACGCCGTGATCCAGGCCGACAGCCCCGCCCTCGCCGCCGCCCGCCTGGCCCTGATCCAGGCCACGGCGGCCGTGTTGAAGCGGGGACTGGAGCTGCTGGGGATCGAGGTTCTGGAGAACATGTGAAAGTGGCTTCATAACCACGTCTAACGGCCGGGGGCTGCGTTTCAGGCCTCTCGAACGTGCTCACCACCTGTCCAGGTTGCTCCGCTTTCGAATCGGCCTGCGTCCCGCTTCGGCGGGACCCGCGACCGTGATCCGAGGTGGTGAAGCCACTTCTATTGTTTTTGCGCTTGGGACTTTTTCTGCGGATGTCTCGCCACGGCAGGACCGCAGCGACCGCGGGCTGAAGGGCAACGCCGAGACGGGCCTTCCGAGGCAACCATCTCCTCAAAGCTTTTCGCGCTCGTGATAGAGCACCTTGTCCTTCATGATCATCGTCCCGATCCCCTTGTAGGTGAAGATCTCGAGCAGGATACAGTGAGGGATCCGGCCGTCGATGATGTGGGTCCGCCCCACCCCCTTCTCCAGGGCGTCGATGCACCCCTGCACTTTCGGGATCATCCCGCCGACGATGACCTTCCGGTCGATGAGGTCATGAACTTCCTTGATGGTCAGCGCAGACAGAATTTCACCCTCTTTGCCTTGTGACTTCACGCCCTCCACATCGGTCAGAAAAATCAGCTTCTCGGCCTTCACCGCGACGGCGATCTCACCGGCCACGTCGTCGGCGTTGATGTTGTAGCTTTCGCCGTTT
The DNA here is from genome assembly GCA_041310825.1 of Desulfobacteraceae bacterium. Classification (GTDB taxonomy): domain Bacteria; phylum Desulfobacterota; class Desulfobacteria; order Desulfobacterales; family SpSt-501; genus SpSt-501. The sequence goes on from JBFYWX010000078.1 coordinate 4,145, forward strand.
TTGCCCATGCCGATCGGCGCCACCACGGGGATGTACTCATCGCGCACCACCAGGGTGAGCAGCGATGAGTTGATCCGCGTGATCTCGCCCACCTGGCCCAGGTCCACCTCTTTGCCATCGCTGAAGGCCCGGCGCTTGGTGCACTCAATCAGGCGCCCGTCGATCCCGCACAGGCCGATCGCCTTGCCGCCCTTTTCGTTTAAACGCGAGACGATCTCCTTGTTGGTCTTGCCCACCAGCACCATCTGGGCGATTTCCATGGTGGCCGCGTCGGTGACCCGCAGGCCGTTGACGAACTCGCTCTTGATTTTGAATTTTTCGAGGGTTTTCGTGATCTCCGGCCCGCCCCCGTGAACGACGATCGGGTTCATGCCGATAAACTTCAAGAGCGTAATGTCCTCCATCACGGAGTTCTTGAGCGTTTCGTTGATCATGGCGTTGCCGCCGTATTTGACGACAACCGTCTTGCCGTAGAGTTTCTGGATGTAGGGCAGCGCCTCGATCAGGATTTCCGCCTTCTTGATGAGCGTGTCCATGTCACTGCACTGCATCGCGCCACCTCCTGATAAGGGTCGATTGGGCCCGAAGTAAACCCCATCCGCGCGGCGGTTGTCAAGGGCGGGCGGAGGCCAAACCACCCGCGATCACGACGGGATTGACGTCGGCACCGCCGGGAGACACCCCGAATTTTCCGGGGCGGTTCGTGCGGACGACACGCCGGGGCGCGTGTAAGCCGTCGCGCCGCTTGACAACGGCGAAGCGCATCGGGTATCTATTTTTATATGGTTACCAGGTTGTCTGATGACTTGACCCTGCCCGACGTGCCGCGGCTCCCGGAGCGGGTGGCGGCCGTTATTGCGTGTCAGATTGCGGAAGGACGGTATCTTCCGGGCGCGAAGCTACCCCCGGAGTCGCAGTTGAGCGAGGTCTTCGGGGTCAGCCGCTCGGTCGTCCGGGAGGCAATTTCGCGGTTGAAGACCGAGGGGCTGCTCGACTCGCGCCAGGGCAAAGGGGTCATGGTGCTCGGCCCGGCGGCCCGGACCGCCTTCCGCATGGAGGGGGTCGACCGGCTCTCGCAGCCGGACCTGGCCCATTTCTACGAAATGCGCGCCGTCATCGAAAGCGAAACCGCGGCCCTGGCGGCGCAGCGCCGGAACCCGGAGGATCTGAAGCGGCTCCGCGGCTGCCTCGACCGGATGGCCCAAGCCGTGGAGGAGGGCACCGACGGCACCGGGCCCGATGTGGAGTTCCACCGCATCATCGCCGAGGCGAGCGGCAACCGCTACCTCAAAGACCTCATGGAGTTCCTCAACGCCCGGGCCGGGCAGGTGATCCGCACCGCGCGGGAGCACTCCAGCCGCAGCGCGCAGCTTCCCCGCAAAGTCCAGGAGGAGCACGCGGCCATTTTCGAAGCCATCGCGGCCGGGGATGTACACACGGCCAGGGCCGGCTCGCTGCGGCACCTGAACAATGCCGCCCGGCGCCTGGGCATTCCTAAACCGGTGGGTTTGCGAAACCGCCACGAGTGATGAACCATGCACGAGATATCCTGCCAAGCCGCCGAGAGCGTCCCGTTTGAAAAAGTCCGCCGGGTGGACGGCTTCGAGAAGATCGCCGCCGAATTCCCGGCCTATCTCACCGATGAGTCCAAGTTTTCCTGCAAGCCCTTCGACCATCTCTTCTTTCCGCGAAGCGAGGCGGAGCTTTCCTGCGTCATGCGGGAGATGGACCGGCGCGGCATCAACGTCACCATCGCCGGAGCGCGCACGGGGCTTGTGGGCGGCTGCGTCCCCAATCAGGGGGCCCTCGTCTCGCTCGAAACCTTCGACCGGGTGCTGGCCCTTTACTTCGATGCCCCTGCCGCCGAGTGGCGGCTCAAGGCCCAGTGCGCCGTGAACTTGAGAACCATCGCCGCCCAGCTCGCGGTGAAAAGCATTCCGGACATCGAGCGCTGCGCCGACGGGCTCACCCTGATCGAGATGGACCGCTTTCGGCAGGACCCTGATCACTATTTCTACCCGCCGGATCCGACCGAGATGAGCGCCTCCTTAGGCGGAACGGTAGCGACGAACGCCTCGGGCGCGCGCACCTTCCGCTACGGCCCGACCCGTGACTGGGTGCGGGCCATCCGCGTCATGCTGGCGAACGGCGAATGCCTGGAGATCCCCCGAGGAAAGTACTTCGCCTCCCCGAGGGGGGGGTTCACCGTCACCGACTCGACCGGGAACGATTACAAGATCCGGATCCCGAGCTATGGCGCCCCGCGCACCAAGAACACGGCCGGGTTCTTTGCCGCACCCCACATGGACCTCATCGATCTCTTCATCGGCTCGGAGGGTGCCTTCGGCATCATCACCGAGGTGACCGTGGCCCTGCTCCGGCGGCGGCCGAAGATCTCGGTCGTCCAGTTCCTCGCATCCGACGACCAGGCCATCGCCCTGGTGGAGGCACTGCGCGCCGATCCCCGCATCCGGCTCGACTTTCTGGAGTTCTATTCCGGAACCGCGGTCGACCTGCTGCGCCGGCGGCAGCAACAGGATGCCCGATCGGTGGGAACCCCTGCCATTCCGGAAGCGGCCGGGGCAGCGCTATTTTTCGAACTGGATTTCGACCCGGCGGACCGCACGGTGAAGATGGAGGCCCTGGAGGCGGCGATTCAAAGCTGCGGGGCCTCTCTCGCCGACTCCTGGTCCGCCTACGAAAACCGCGAGCTCGACCGGCTGAAAAACTTCCGCCACATCCTGCCCGAGACCATCAACGCCCTGATCGCCGAGCGCAAGAAGCGGCACCCCGGGCTGCACAAGCTCGGCACCGATCTCGCCGTACCCGATGAGCGCCTCGCCGATATGTGGGCGGTCTACCGAGAAGCCCTGGCCGGCGCCGGCCTCGAGTGGGCGGCTTTCGGCCACATCGGCAACAACCACCTGCACATCAACATCCTGCCGCGCGACATGGACGACCTGAAGAAGGCGCTCGGCCTCTACCAGATGTTTGCGGACAAGGCGGTCGCCTTCGGCGGGACGGTGTCGGCCGAGCACGGGATCGGCAAGCTCAAGGCTAAGTTTCTCAAGACCATGTACCGCGAGTCCGACATCGAAGAGATGCGCGCAGTGAAGAAAGCGTTGGACCCGCAGCTGTTGCTGAATCCGGGGAATATCTTTGAATAAAAGGGTTCAAGGATTCAAGGGGTCGAGTGAAATGCTCGCGAACTACAAGGAGCTGAAAGTATGGCAGAGCGCCTATCGCCTTTGCCTTGAAATCTATAAAATTACGAAAGCCTTTCCCAAGGATGAACAATACAATCTGACAGCACAAATAAGACGATCGGCCGTCTCCATACCTTCAAATATTGCAGAGGGGTATGGTCGGAGAACTACACCAGACTATATTCGATCCCTTTATATCTCTTATGGGTCAATCTGCGAATTGGAAACTCAAATCATGTTGTCCGGAGACTTGGGATATGTCAGTGAGCAAACCCTAAGGCCTCTTTTGGAGAATCTCCACGAAGTCGAAAGGATGCTCAAGGCTCTCATCAAGTCCCTTGAAAACAAACCCTTGAACCCTCGGTCCCTGGGACCCTTGGACCCTCTATAATAATGGCGCTTATCAAATCGTTGGAAAACAAGCCGTGACTTTTTCTTTCACTCGAACCCTTGAACCCTGGGCTCCTTGAACCCTTTATAATCATGAAAATAGTCGTTTGCGTCAAACAGGTGCCGGAGATCACCAATGTGCGGGTCAATCCCGAGACCGGGACGCTGATCCGCGAGGGGGTGGCCTCGATTTTGAACCCCTTCTGCGAATACGCCCTGGACCATGCCGTACGGCTTAAAGCGGAACATCCGCAGATCGAGATCATCGCCGTCAGCATGGGCCCCCCCCAGGCGGAGGCTGTTCTCCTGCGCTGCCTCGAGCTGGGAGCGGACCGGGCGGTGCTCGTGAGCGACCGTAAGTTCGCCGGCGCCGACACCTGGGCCACGGCGCTGACCCTGGCCGCGGTCGTCCGCCAGGCGGCACCCGACGCCGATCTCATCCTGGTCGGCAAGCAGGCGATCGACGGGGACACCGCCCAGGTGGGCCCGGAGATCGCCGAGATCCTGGGAATGGCCCAGATCATGTATGGGGTGGAGATGTCGCTGACCCCCAACCGCAAGCGGATCCGCGTCAAGCGCGAGGTCGAGTCCGGCTACGAGGTCCTGGAAGCGAGGCTTCCGGCCCTGGTGTCGGCGAGCAAGGGGGAGAGCCTCCGGCGCATGCCCTCCCTGGCGAACGTACTGGCCGCCCGCAGCAAAGAGATCCGCAAGATCACCGCCGCCGACCTTGACTTAAAGGAATCCGAGCTCGGCCTCTCCGGCTCCTACACCCAGGTGGTGAAGGTCTTTCCGCCCGCGCCGAAAGAGGGCGGCCGCAAGATCGAGGGGCTCGAGCCGGCGGCCGCGGCCGCAGAGATCGCATCCTTCCTTCGGTCGGAAGGCTACCTGTAACATCTGAGGGCAGGTTGAACCATGCTCAAAATCGACCATTCCGTCTGCAACCTCTGCGGCCTTTGCCGGAAATCCTGCCCCTTCGGGGCGATTACCACCGGCAAGGAGTCCGTCACGGTGGACGAGCGCTGCACGCTCTGCGGGGCCTGCGTCAACGTCTGCCCCCAAGGGGCGCTCTCCATCGAGCGCCGGCAGGCCTCGGCCGAAGAGCTCG
>JBFYWX010000083.1:0-15989 GCA_041310825.1 Desulfobacteraceae bacterium
AGGGCCCCTGCGGTCGGGTCGTAGAGCCGCGGGATGAGACCGGCCAGGGTGCTTTTCCCGCTGCCCGGCGGCCCGACGATGCCGAGCACCGTGCCGGGCGCAATGGAAAGGTCGATCCCCTCCAGGGCGGGTGCGCTGCGGGCGCCCGCGGCATCGCGGTAGGCAAAGGCCACCTGCTCGAAGACGATGGGGCCGGCCCCGGCCGTAAGCGGGGCGCACGGCGCGGGGCTTCGGATCTCGGGGCTGGCCGCGAGGATCGCCTGGACCCGGTCGAGGGAGGCCCGCCCGCGCTGGATCAGGTTGGTGACCCAGCCCAGGGCCATCATCGGCCAGGTCAAGAGCGCGAGATAGCTGATGAAGGCCACGAAATCCCCCGGCGTCAGGGTGTGCAGGATGGTCTGCCGCCCGCCATAGATCAGGACCAACGCCATGCTGAGGTTGGTGAAGAGGGTCATCATCGGGAAGAAAGCCCCCGTGATCTTCACGAGCCTCAGGTTCTCCTCTACATAGGCCTGCGAGGCCGCGCCCACCTGCGCCAGCTCGGCGGCCTTGCGGTTGTGGGCCTTGATCAGGCGGATGCCGACCATGCGCTCGCGTACGGCCTCGGTGAGGTCCGAGAAGGAGGCCTGGACCGACTGATAGCGCCGGTGCATCCGGCGGCTGAAGAAACGGGTGCCGACGGCGATCATCGGCATGGGGATGAGGACGATCCCGGTCAGGGCGGGGTCGATCGTGAGCATGAAACCGACCGCGGCCGTCCCCATCACGATGGCGTCGTTCAGGGCGACGAGCCCCATCCCGGCCGCCATGCGGATCTGCTGGATGTCGTTGGTGGCATGGGCCATCAGGTCCCCGGTGCGGGTGCGGTCGAAATAGGCGGCCGAGAGGGTCTGCAGGTGCGCGAAGAGCCGGTCGCGCAGCCCCTCCTCGACCCGTCGCGAGGTGCCGAGCAGGCACATCCGCCAGACATAGCGGAAGATGCCGATCAGGACCGCGATGGCCGCGATGGCGAGCGCGTAGGCGGCCATGTCGCGCGGTGCAGCCCGGAGCAGGGTCAGATCGTCGATCGCCCATTTGATCACCAGCGGCACCACCAGCTGCAGGATGTCCACGACGATCAGGCTGAGTATCCCGACCAGGATGCGCAGGCGGTTTTCGGCGAAATAGGGGGTGATGATCGAAACCGAGGCCATGAATGTCCGCTGGGAGATGGGCGCGCGGAGAATTCCGGCGCCATCCGGTGGATACCACAGGCGGCAGGGGCGGGCAACGGCGAAGAAGGCGATCCGCGGCCTTTGCGCCCTCGTTGACTTTGAGGGGGTGGGTTGTTATTCTCGCCTCATGGAACTTGGGAATATTGTTGAATATATCGACCGCCAAAAAATCCTATGCGCCGTGGTGCTGGAGGTCAAAAACCAGCGCCTGCGCCTGCTGACCGAAAACAACCGCGAGGTGAACCTGTCCGCCAGCCGGCTGCTGCACCGGGACAAGATCCGGCTCGATCTCGGCATGGGCCGCACCCGGATGGTGGACGCACTGAAGGCGGTCGCCGACAAGCGCAAGGCCTTGATCGACCAGGTGGCGATCCGCGACCTGTGGGAGGTGCTGAACGGCGAGCAGGAGTGGATTAACCTCGACACCATGACGGTCTTCTGCTTTCCCGAGAGCGCCAACGGCGACCACCAGGCGGCGGTCATCCGCGCCCTCTTCGACGACCGGCTCTACTTCAAGTTCAACCCGGATCGTTTCTTCCCCAACTCCGAAGAGCAGGTGCGGCGGATCACCGCCCAGCGCGACGAGGAGGCGCGGCGCCAGCGCATCATGGACAGCGGCGGCGACTGGCTGCGCCAGGTGGTGCTGCGGCCCGGCGCCGGGCCGATCGAGGAGCGCCCCCCGGAGTTCGTCGAGGTGCTCAAATCCTATTACCTCTTCGACAAGGACTCCCCGGACCACCCCCTGGCCCGCGGGATGATGGAGCGGGCGGGGCTGAGCGACCCCGAAGCGCTCTTTCCGATCCTGGTGCGGCTGGGGGTCTTCGACGAGAACGAGAACCTGGAACTGCTGCGGCTGCAGACCCCGGTCCTTTTTTCCGAGCAAGCCGACCGGCGCGCGGCGGAGCTCGTCCGCACGGGGGCGAGCGGGGCGGCGGACTCCCCGCGCCAGGACCTGACCGGCTTGAACCTCTTCACCATCGACGGGCAGTCCACCCTCGATTTCGACGATGCGCTCAGCCTGGAGGCCACCGCCGGGGGCTACCGGCTCGGAATCCACATCGTCGACGTCGCCCACCTCATCCCCAAGGGGGACCCCCTCGACCGCGAGGCGCGCGCGCGGGGCAGCTCGATCTACATGGCCGACCTCAAGGTCCCGATGCTGCCGACCGCCCTGGCCGAGGGCCTTTGCAGCCTCAAGGCGGGGGAGATCCGGCCGGCCATCAGCACGATGGTGGACATCGGGCCCGACCTGACCGTCCAGGGGTTTTGCATCCTGCCGAGCTTCGTCCGGGTGCGGAGCCAGCTGACCTATTTCGACGTCAACCAGGCGGCGGACCAGGACCCGCAGGTGATCACGCTGCGCCGGATCGCCCAGAAATTCCGCGAACAGCGGCTGGCGGCCCGGGCCGTGCACATCTCGGTCCCCGAGATCAACATCTGGCTGGGGGAGAACGGGGAGGTCCATGTCAGCCGGGTCAACCGCGAGAGCCCGGGACGGATGCTGGTGGCCGAGATCATGATCCTCGCGAACTGGCTGATGGCCCGGTTTCTAACCGCGCAGGGGCTGCCGGCGGTGTTCCGCTCCCAGCCCGATCCGCGGGAGCGCCTTTACCGGGCCGACGAGGGGAGCCTCTTCCAGCACTGGATGCAGCGCCGGCTGGTCAACCGCTTCGTGCTGGGCCGTACGGCCGCCAAACACTCCGGCCTGGGGTTGGATGCCTATGTCACGGCGACCTCCCCGATCCGCAAGTATTTCGACCTGGTGACGCAGCGGCAGGTGCGGGCGGCCCTCGGGCTGGAGGCGCCTTACACGCCCGGGGAGATCGACGAGATCATCCAACTGCTCGAGCTCCCGATGGGCCGGGTCTTCCGGCTCCAGAACGGCCGCCACCGCTACTGGCTGCTCAAGCACCTCGAGCAGCGGGTCGGCCAGAAGTTGGAGGCGATCGTTCTGGTGCGCCGCCGCCAGAGCTACCAGCTTCTTCTCACCGACTACATGCTGGAGTGCGATCTGCCGGTTGCGGGGTTCATGGACCTCAAACCCGAAGACCTGGTTCAGGTAACCCTGCAGAAAGTCATCGCCCGCAAGGATCTGCTGACGCTGGTGCTGGGGTGAAACGGTTCACGGTTCACGGTTGAAAAAAAGGTTCAAGGGTTCAGGGGGCCGGGGGATACGGGCGAATGCCTATAGTGCCTAAAATTTGAAAAGATGTCTGCTATTTTTCACGTACCCGTACCCGTACACGGTTTTAGTTACTGTATGGATTGTCCGTGAACGTGAACGTTTACCGCTTCGCCGTGTACGGGTACGTTTAATCGGCTATCCCGCCTGGGTGTTTGATGACACGGCTGCCCTTCAACCGTGAACCGTGAACCCGGAACCGTGAACCTTTTTCTTCATTTCACCCTTACCACCGTTCCGCCGGTGATTTGCTGAAGCTGCTCCGGGGTCAGCTTGAACACGGCCTGGGGGGTGCCGGCGGCGGCCCAGATTTCGGGGTGGGCGAGCAGGTCCTCGTCGATGAAGACCCTGAACGGCTCCGTGTGGCCGGCCGGCGGAACCCCGCCGATGGCAAACCCGGTTTTGCGCCGCACCAGCTCCGCATCGGCCTTGCGCACGGGCTCACCGACCGTACGCCCGAGGCGGCCCTCGTCGACGCGATTGGCGCCGCTGGTGATGACGAGGAGAGGTTCACGGGTTTCAGCGCCCTGGAACAGGAGCGATTTTGCGATCTGGCCCACTTCGCAGCCCACCGCGCGGGCGGCATCCTGAGCGCTGCGGGTGGTTTGCGCCATTTCCACGACAATGCAGTCAAGCCCCGTTGTGTTCAGAAATTCCTGGACCCGCTGGGCGCTGGGGCTGAGCGCCCCGGGGTTTACTCCCGTTTTCTCAGCATTTTTGGGTTCAGTCACCTCTTTCTCCTTTCATATCGAAAGTTTATAAAACCCCTTCTTGACTAAACGTTAGATAGTTACTAAAAGTTGAATCGATAACTAAACCTTGTTCAGGAGCAAGACATGGGTATTCAAGAACGCAAGGAGCGCGAAAAAGAGCGCCGCCGCCAACAGATCATGGTCGCCGCCAAGCGGGTCTTCTCGGAAAAAGGGTTCAGCAAGGCCACCATGGAGGATATCGCCCAGGAGGCCGAGCTGAGCCCCGGCACACTCTATCTCTATTTCAAGAATAAAGAGGAGCTCTACGCCTCCCTGTCGCTCAGGATCCTGCAGTACCTGCTCCTGCGCATCGAGCACGTGAACGCCGTCAAGGGGGCGGGGCCGGACGAAAAGCTCAAGCAACTCATGGAGGCGATGTACGATGTCTACGAGTTCGACTCGCTCATCATTATCAACATGTTTCACCTCCAGTCGAGTGAGACCCTGAGAAACCTCTCCCCGCAGCTGTTGGAGGAGATCAAGGATCTCTCCGGCAAATCCATGGGGGCCATCTCCCAGATTTTCAGGGAGGGTGTCGCCAAGGGCATCTTCATCAACCACCATCCCGTGGCGCTGGCGGACACCTTCTGGTCCGTTTTTTCCGGCGTCATCCTGTGGCTGACCAGCAAGAAGCTGATCGATGAAAGCAAGGATTTCCTCAAAGAGACCCTGTCGGTCGCCTTCGAGATTTTCTACAACGGGGTGAAGGCGAAATAGTGTTCATCCATCCGTTCAGGACCCCGCCCGCCGCGCAAAGAGCCGCGCCACTTCATCCACCTCAAAGGAGATCCAGCGTACCGGGCGGCCGTTGCGGAGCGCCTCGATGCCGGGGCCACGGTTAAGGACCTCCCCGATCCGGGTCGAGCGGATTCCGGCCGCCGTGAGCGCGTTCTCCAACCGCCGGCGGCTCGCGGCGCGGCAGGTGATGAGGAGGCTCCCCGAGCCGATCAACCCGAATGGCCGCACGCCGAGCAGCCGGCACACGCGGCGGGTTTCCGCCAGGATGGGAACGGCGTCGATGTGCACGCGCAGGCCGAACCCGCCGGCGGCGCTCAGCTCCTCCAGCGCCGTGGCGAGACCGCCTTCGGTCACATCGTGCATGGCGCTGGTGCCGGCGACGGCCGCCGCGATCCCCGCCTCCGGGATGATGCTGATTTGGTCCAGGAGATCGCGGCAGGCGCTGATCTCTTGTGCGGCAAGCCCCAGGGACGTGAGCCGCCGGCCGAACTCGCGTGCGATGATGGCGGTGCCCTCCACGGCCACGGCCTTGGTGATGAGCACCTGGTCGCCCGGGCGCATGCGCCGCTTGTCGACGAGGTCGCGGCGGCGGACCGTGCCGGCCATCATGCCGCAGACCACCGGCCGGCGGACGGCCGGGGTGATTTCGGTGTGGCCCCCGCAGAGGGTGATTCCCCAGGTGCGGCAGACCTCCTGCAACTCCGCGGCGAGCTGTTGCACGGCGGAGGCCGTGCTGCCCGGGGGGAAGAGCAGCGTCGTGAGGAGCCAGCGCGGCGTTGCCCCGGCCGTGGCGATGTCGTTGGCGTTGACCAGGACCGCGTACCGGCCGATGGCGTCGGTGGCGAAGGTGATGGGGTCCGATTTCAATACGAGGACCTCCTCCGGGGTGACGTCGACGGCGGCGATGTCTTCGCCGACCCCCGGGTGGACGATGAGGCTCGCATCCTCGGTGACGACCTGGTCCAGGAGCTCGCGCAGCAGCGCGTTGGGCAGCTTGCCGGGGGGCAGGGGGAGGCCGAGGCGGATGATTCCCTCGACGCCGCGGTGCGGGTCGGCGGCGCTGAAATCAGCGTACCGGCCGGCGGGGGCCGCCGTGGGGTGCGGGGAGAGCTGAAGTGTCAGGCACCCGGAGGTGCGGGCGGCGGCGAGCATGGCCGGATCGGCGGAGACCAGCAGCACCTCCTCGGGCCGGCTCCGCAGGCGCCGGGCGGCCGCCCGGAAGGGGGTGGCGGCCCGGGCGGCGAGGAGCTCCTCGCGTGCGATGATGTGCCCGATGTCGGCCGGGGGCAGGCCGAGGGCGGCCGCGAGACCGACCCGGGCCGCGCTCAGGCCGTGGTGGGTGATGATGCCCAGCCCCACGTTTTGCCGCCGGATGAAACCGACCAGGCGGCGGGCGGCCCGCCGCGGCCGCCAGGCGGCGGGGGCCACCCGTTCGATCCGCTCCAGGGCAACGAGGCGTCGGCGCCGTTCCGGGCGCGGCAGGGCCCTCAGAAAATCGGGGAGACCCACCGCCGCCGGGCATCCGGCGGCGGTCTTCAGGGCCTGCAGCGGCGCGTGCAGCAGCGCGCTTTCGAGATGAAGGATGACGGATGTGATGCGGAAGGCGTTCACGCGGCCTCGATGCGGTGGGGGTGATTTTTGGGGAGTTCATCAAATTCAACCCCGGCTGTCAATGCCGCCGCTTAACCCGCGGACGTCCGGAAGAGAGCCGTACGCAGGAGATGCATGCGAATCCTCCTGATCCATCCCTACTTTTCCGCGCCGCGGATCGACGCCGAGGACATCGGCTTCGTGCCGATGGGGCTCTACCAGGTGGCCGCGGTCCTGAAGGAGCAGGGGCATGCGGTCGCGGTGGTGAACTGGCACGAGCGCGCTGCGGCGGCCGAGGCCATCGAGCACGACCTGCGAAAGATGCGGCCGCAGCTCGTGGGTGTTTCGATCCTGCACGCCAACCGCTGGGGCGGGATCGACATCGCCCGCATCGCCAAACGCGTGGACCCCGCCGTCCCGGTGGTCTTCGGCGGAGTGGGCGCCACCTTCCTCTGGGACCATCTGCTCACCCATTTCCCGGAGGTCGATTTCATCGTCCGCGGCGAGGGTGAGCAGAGCTTCCCCCGCCTGGCGGCGGCGATCGCCGCCGGTGCGACAGGGGCGGTGGGCGCCATTGCCGGGATTGCCTTCCGCCGCAACGGCCGGCCCGTGAAAACCGCCGCCGCCCAGCCGATCTGCGACCTGGACGCTCTGCCCATGCCGGCGCGCTGCTTCGACACGGCCCACCTCTCCCTCACCCGGGGCTGTGTCTCCAACTGCCGCTTCTGCGGCTCTCCCGCCCTCTGGGGCCGCCGCGTGCGCTCCCACTCGGCGGAATATTTCGTCGAGCAGCTGGCCCTGACCCGGGCCCGCGGCCGGCGCTTCGTTTACGTCAGCGACGACACCTTCACCCTCGACCGCGGCCGGGTCGTGGAGATCTGCCGCCGGATCCTGGACCGCCGGATCGACATCCGCTGGGCGGCGATTTCGCGCGTGGATGCGGTGGATGCGGAGCTCCTCGCCTGGATGCGCCGGGCGGGGTGCATCCAGATCAGCTACGGGGTGGAGAGCGGCTCGCCCGCGATCCGCCGCCGGCTGAACAAGAAGATCGCCGACGCCGCGATCCGCCGCGCCTTCGCGCTCACCCAGCGCACCGGCATCCTGGCCCGGGCGTATTTCATCTACGGCTGCCCGGGCGAGAGCCGGGAGACGATCCAGGCGACCCTCGAGCTCATGCGTGCGATCAAGCCGCTCGCCTGCGTCTTCTACATCCTGGCCTTGTTTCCCGGGACCGCGCTCTACCGCAGCGCGAAGCGGCGGGCGGGGTTCACGGAGGCGATCTGGCTTCAGCGGGTCGAGGATCTCATGTACTTCGAAACCGACCCGGCGCTCTCGGCCGAGCAGGTCCTCGCCTTCGGACGGACCCTGCGCGAGAGCTTTTACCGGGAGCTGCCCGGCTTCGTGGCGGCCCTCGACCTGGTCGCAGACCCCGATTTTCGTCCCCTGCACGCGGATTTCCTCTCGCGGCTCGCCCTGACCTTCCACCGGGGGGACTATGCCCGCATCGATCTCATCCCGAACCGGCCCGCGCTGGCCGAGGCGCTCTACCGGCGCGCCTTATCCTATCATCCCGACCCCCGGGCCTTTCTGGGGCTGGGGCTCCTCGACCAGACGGCCGGCCGCTTCGAAACCTCCCTGGCGATCCTCTCCGAGGGGCTGTCGCATTTCCCCACCGATGACCCGCTGAAGGTCTGCCTGGCGGTCGGCCGCATGAATCTGGGCGAATTTCAGGAGGCCCTGAGGCTTCTCGCCGACTGCCGCTCCGACCCTCAGGCGGAGCGGCTGGCCGCCGCCTGCCGGAGCGCTCTCGCCCGCGGTCGTAGCGGCGGTATCCTAACCCCGCCCTGACACCCGCAGCGGCGCATGACGGGCGCGATCGGCGCCCCCACCCAGTCGACCGCGATCGGATGGCCGCTCACGGGTCTTTCAGGTTCTCGATCAGGATCCGGCGGACCTCCTCGATCGCCTGCGGCGCCTCCTGCGCCGAGTGGCCGGAGGGCACGATGAGCTCGGAGGCCACGGCCTCGAGGTGGGCGCTCGTGTAGGTCACTACCCCGTCGTTCCACTGCGCCGGCGGGTCTTCCGGGTTGGCGACGGCGATGATCGAGTAGGCATCGATCCCCGGGGCGATGGGGATCGCGGCGAAGGTTTGGATGAAGGGATTGCGCGGGTTCATGTTGTCGGTGCTGCGCGGGACCAGCTTCTTCATGGACTGGGTCGCGAGCGCCTCGGGGCTGCGTTCGAACACCTCCTGCAGCGGGCCGACCAATGCGAAGGGCAGCGAGATGATCCGTCGCAGCAGATCGCTGATCCACTCCTCGACCAGGAAGTTGCCGCGGTGGGGCGTGGAAATAAACACCACGCGCCGGACAAAGGGGAGGGGTTCGTAGATGAAGCTGCGCGTCAGCAGCTCGCGCGTTTCGGGCGACACGTCGAGCTGATCGATGGGGACGGTGAAGGCCTGCTCGCGGAAACGCTCGCCGCTGTCGATGGCGGTCAGCTTGGTGAGGATCCCCCCCTGGCTGTGGCCGATGACCACCATTTTGCGCAGCGCCGCATCCGTGCCCTCGGGGTCCAATTCGGCCACGACCGTGCGCAGCCCCCGGGCGAGGATGCCGCCGGAGAAGAGGATCGGGTTCCCGGTGTTGTAGGTGAAGAGCCAGACCTGGTAGCGGTGCCACAAGTCGCGGTCGTTGAGGATTTCGTTCAGCAGCTGAGCCCAGCGGGCCGGGCTGGAGGCCGTCCCGTGCACGAGCACGAGTGGGATCCGGCCGGGGATGTAGGGCGCCATGAGAAACACGTTGTCCTTGAATCGCGCCGATGGCTTGACCAGCGCAAAATCCCCGGACAACAACCCCTTGAGCTCGAGCGCATAGACCTGGGAGCCTTCCAGGGTGTAGGCCAGGGCGGCGCTCGGCCGGAACTCCAGGGGAACCGCACGGCCGCCGATACTGACCGTGGCGCCCTCCTGGGGGGTGAACAGCCCGAGCGTGGCCGTCATCCGGCCGCTGTGGAGCCCCTCCCGGACGTTATCGAACTGCAGCAGCGCGGTGGCCGCCACCTTCAGCGACGAGGGCACCCGCAGGAACTCCCGCACCCGCTCTCCCGGCACGTGTTTGAGTGACGCCACGAGGGGCGCACCGATTCCCGGCCAGCGATAATCGTTGTGCAGCCCCCGCACGTCGAGTACGGTTGCATGGATGAAGTCCACCAGGCGGAAGGGGCCCCAGCGGAACTCGTCCGGGTCGGTGCGCACGACGAGTTCTCCGAAGGGCAGGGGAAAAGTTCCGGGCTGCAACTCCACCTGCCGCGCCTCGGCGCCGGCAAATCCGTTCGTGAGCCCCTGGTTGTAGAGATCGACGGCAATTCGCAGGCGCGGATCGAATGGCTCCGGAGGGCTTTCACCCGCTGGCGGGAAGAGAAACGCATAGGCATAGGCGGCGGCCGCGAGATAATGGGGCCGCCGGCCGCTCTGCGCCGCATGCAGGAAGGAGATCTCGGCCAGGGCAAAAAGCCGATCGGAGGCCTGGGCCGTGGGTAGACCCTGATGCAGGGCGGCGATGGCGCCGGCCGGATCGGTTTGGACGATCCGGGTCAAGGCCGCCCGGTTGAGGATCTGAAGCGTCGGCGCACTCAATTTGTCGGCCGACAAAACAGTTTCGGTCAGTTTGCGGTTGGCCGCCTTCGAGTCCAAATAACGCACCCCCACCGGCGTGACGCACCCGGAGAGCACGATGGCGGCGGCGAGCAGCAGGAGACCGACGCCAGGCCGTACCGTGCGGGCACGCATGGGGCGCGATTTCATTTCCCGTGGACGTGAGGGAGGGGAGCAGCGCCAAGGGAGGCCGGCAGCGGTCCAGTTCATTCGGATCATCCTTATTTTTTAAAGAAATCGATCATGTGGGCCACGTTGTCCCGGAACCCCATGTTGCCGAGATGCCCGCCCCTGGGGTAGATCCGGGCGCGCGGGCCGAAGACCTCCTTTAAAAAGTCGAGGTCCCCGGGCGCCAGGATGATGTCGTCTTCGTTGTGGGCGAGCCCGATCGTGGGTGTGCTCCGCAGATAGGACGCGATGCTGCGCAGGCTCGTGTCCCAAATGAGGCTCTCCCGGGTCATGCCCGAGGCCCGGGAGTCGAAGAAGGGGTAAAAGAACTCCTCGAAGTAATCGATGAAACTGACGCGGCTGACCACCTTGTAGAAGTCGGTCAGCGAATCCGCGGGGCCCAGGACGCGATGGCGCGGGACGACCAGCCCGAACTGGGCCATGACATCGGCGGTGAACACCATGTTCATGGATGCGAAGCGGAACGCGGCCCCGATGATCCCCGCCAGGTCATCCTGGCGGGGCACCATGTCTTTGTAGACCGTGCGGTACGCCGCGTAGAGGTAGTCGTCGCTGAAGTCGATATAGCCCATGATCCGGTAGATTTCGGCGAACCGCCCCAGGATACGTCGAAAGAAGGCGTCGAACTCGTCCATGCCGCCGGGTAGGGCCCTTTCCAGCAGGCCGTCTAGAATTTTGGCCGATGCAAAGAGACTGACCGGTGGGTTGATGAGGTGGACTTTCTTGAAATCGAGCAGGCGTTTTTCTTCGTCCAGCTGGGCGACGAAGGCGGCCTGGCTCGCCCCCAGACTGTATCCGGTCAGGTAAACCTCGGAGACCCGGATGCGGCGGCCGGCCTCTTCCCGGGCGAGCCTCATGACCCGGTAGAGGTCGGCCGCGTCCTCGCGTATGTGGCCCGGAACGCCGGTCGTCGCGGCGGTGGTGATGAAGTTCATCTGGGTGGGGGAGGGCAGGCCGATGACGTGGAACCCGGCCTGGAAAAACACCCGTTCGAGCAGCTGCATGCTGGCGGATTTGTGGCTGCTGCCGGTCCCGGCGATGACGAACATCAGCGGCGCCTCGCCGGCCTGCGCGGCGAGCGAGCACCGGAACTCCCGTTGATGCCAGAACACCTCCGGCGTTGGTCGGCCCGGGAACACCCGGAGTCGCATGAGCACGGAGTCGACCCGATCGGGCAGCTCCGGCTCGTACTCCGTGGGGGTCCCGATGATGGTCGCGAGATAGGGATCCTGCAAGGGGTAGTCATAGGCTTTCCCGTCGCCCCCGGCACTCCACCCCAGCGCGAAAGCGACGAACGCCAGCCACAGTGTTCTTCTCACGGGGCCTCCTTTCCGGTTGGCTCCGGATCGTAGGATTCCGTCCATGGCCAGAGCCGTTCCAAGTGCGCCAGGCTGGCCCGCAGCCCGCCGGCCTGATGGATTTCGAGGGTCATGACAGGCCGGCGCTGCTCGGTTCTCAGATAGTCGAAGAGCCGGGGAAAATCGATCACCCCCTGTCCCAAGGGCAGGTGGTCGTCCTTTTTCCCATGGTTATCGTGCAGGTGCAGCTGGCCGATGAAGGGGCCCAGCACCTCCAGCCATTCTGCGATCGGTGCGCGGCCGAAGGCGGTCAGGTGGCCGCAGTCGAGACACAATCCCACCCCGAAAGGCTGCAGGCGCTCGAAGAGCTCGCGGATCTCGCCCGGATGCTGCTCGTAGACATTTTCGAGCATCAGCCGGGACCCGGCTCGGTTGAGACGCTCCGCCACCTCCGTCCAGAAAGCCGCGCTGTTGTCCATCCACGTTTCCCGGAAGTATTCGTAGCGCTGCCAGTCGTAGCCGGCATGGGCCACCACGGTGCGGGGGGTGAAGAGGGGAACCAGCCGGAGGATCTCCTCGAAGCGCCGGCGGGTGACGGCACGGATGGCAGCGTCGGTTGAGCCGGCGGAGAGGTCGACGAACGGTGCGTGCAGGGTGACCGTGAGGTGGTGCCGGTGCAGCACCTCGGCCACCGCGGCGAAGTCTTCGAGCGCAAAGCGCTCTAACGCCGGGGCGTCGATCCCGATCTCGGGGTTGAGCCCGTCGGCGGTGAACTGCGGGAGCAGTTCCTCCCGCAGCCGATGAAACGGGACTCCCACCTGGACCCGACGCGTGAGATCCATCCTCGTTGTCTCCTCTTTTGAAATAGGGTATGAATGGGTCCGGCCGGTCCACGGGGCCGGCCGGACCCATTCATCCGATGAGCCTTTTCGACCGACTCGAGAATCTAATGCTTCCGGCGATCGACCGGGTCTACGCCGGCGTGCCGCGGCCGCGGCCGGGTGCGGAGCAGCTGAAACGCTGCCGCATCGTCGCCCACCGCGGCGTTCACGACCGCCGCCGGATCCCGGAGAACACCCTGGCCGCCTTCGATGCGGCTCAGGCCTGCGGCGCATGGGGGATCGAGTTCGACATCCGCTGGACCCGCGACCTCGTTCCGGTCGTGACCCACGACCCCGGCCTGGCGCGGGTCTTCGGCCTGCCGCAGATGGTTTCCCGGTCTACCGCGGCGGAGCTGGCCGCCCTCTGCCCGCAGGTGCCGAAACTGGCCGATCTCATCGCCCGCTACGGCGCACGCCTGCACCTGATGGCCGAAATCAAGGCCGAGCCCTATCCCGACCCTTCGCGCCAGGCCCGCATCCTGGCGGAGCTCTTCGCCGGGCTCACCCCCACAGAGGATTTCCACCTGCTGGCGCTCGACCCGGCCCTGTTCCGGGTGGCCCCCTTTGCCCCGCCGTCGGCCTGCCTGCCGGTGGCCCGGCTGAATGTCGCCGCCTTCAGCCGCCTGGCGGAGCGCGCCGGTTATGCCGGGGTGGCCGGCCACTACCTGGCCATGCGGGCGGGCGTCATCCGCCGGCAGCATGCCGCCGGCCGGATGGTGGGCACCGGTTACGCGGGGTCGCGCAGTGTGCTCCTGCGCGAGATCCGCCGCGGGGTGGATTGGATATTCTCCAACCACGCCGGCCGCATGCAGCGATTCCTCAAGGCCGTTCAGCCCTGAACCGCCGGGTCCCGGCCCGATTTCGCATCCACGCACCAGAGCAAAACCGCCCCGACCGCAAACAGGATCAGGATGGAGGCGATGCTCCAGCGCGAGGCCAGTTGCCCGACCCGGACCAGCTCCTCGGCGGTGGGCATGTCGGGCATGAGCGCCCGGCGGACCAGCAGCCCGACGGTCCCCATGATGATGGGGCCCATGATCGAGGCGAATTTTCCCAGCATGTTGTAAAACCCGAAGAACTCGGCCGTCCGTCCCGGGGGGATGAGGCGCGCGTAGTAGGAGCGGCTGAGCGCCTGGATCCCGCCCTGCACCAGGCCGATGGCCACGGCCATTATATAGAACTCCGACCGGTGGGTCATCAGGGAGCCCCAGACCGTCACCCCCATGTAGATCCCGATGGCGAGAAAGATCGCCCGCCGTGGGCCCCAGCGCTGGCCGAGCCGGCCGAAGAGGAGCGCGGCCGGAAAGCCTACGAACTGGACGAGCAGCAGGGCCGTGATGAGGTCGGTGGCGGGGAACCCGAGCGACAGCCCGTAGTCCACGGCCATGCGGATGATGGTGTCGACCCCGTCGATGTAGAACCAGTAAGCCCCCAGGAAGAGCAGCACCGGTTTGAACTGCCCGATATGCCGCAGTGTCGACATGAGCCGGCGGAACCCATCCGTCACGGCCGCGATCAGCCCGGGCGCGGCCGGGATCCCCCGGTGCTCCGGGACCCAGAGAATCGTGAAGAGGGTGAAGCCGCCCCACCACAGGGCCGCCGACACGAAGGAGAGGCGCACGGCGGCGGCGGCATCCGGCAGACCGAAGGTCTGCGGCGTCAGCGTCATGAGCACGTTGAGCGCAAAGAGCAGCCCCCCGCCTAAGTACCCCAGGGCATAGCCCAGGCTCGAGACGGCGTCGAGGCGTTCGGGGGGGGCCACGCGCGGCAGCAGCGCATCGTAAAAGATGTTGGCCCCGGAGAAGCCGATGTTCCCCACGGCGAAGACGAAAATCGCGAGCGCCCAGTTCCCCTGCTCCACCCAATAGAGGCCGGCCGTGGCGAGGACGCCCAGGTAGGCGAAAGCGAGCAGGAAGCGTTTCCGCGCGGAGGTCCGGTCGGCCACCGCACCGAGCAGCGGGGCCAGGAGCGCCATCACGAGGCCGGCCACGGCGTTGCCGAAGCCGAGCTGGGCGGTGCTGAGATTCACATCCGCGCCGTGGCTCCAGTACTGCTTGAAAAAGACCGGGAAGAACCCGGCCATGACGGTGGTGGCGAAGGCCGAGTTGGCCCAGTCATAAAGCGCCCAGCCCCAGACGGCTTTTCGATCCGCTGTCACCTGATTCACGCTCGCTTCGGTCCGGCGCTCCGCCCCGATCTGGTTTTTTTAAGTTCCGAGTCGGAGTCCGAGTTCCGAGTTGGTGGTATTCTGTCTATTTTTTACTCCGACTCCGACTCGGTACTCCGCATATCCCTACTCCCTCCCCTGGAGGGAGAGGTTAGGGGAGGGGGGGTACTCGTTACTCGTTGCTCGTTACTCGTTACTTCTTTTCCACTCACCGCCCCACTGGAATCAAATAGAGCGGCTCCTCCTCCGGGGCGAGGGCCGCGATGCGGCGCACGTCGGCCGCATCGAAGGCGCCGACCATCACCGATCCCAGCCCTAAAGCCACGGCCTGGAGGCTGACGTTTTGCGCGGCGTGGCCGGTTTCCATGTCGGTGTAGCGCACGCCGCGCTCTCCGTAGACGGCGCACGCCCGCGCATAGACCGCGGCCACCACGAGCACGACCGGGGCTCTGGCCACGCAGCGCTGGTTCAGCGCGGCGCGGGCCAACTCCGCCCGCAGGTCCCCGGCGGCGGAGGGGATCAGCGTGTGGTCGGCGCTGCGGTAGCGGTAGATTCCGGCGGGTAGCTCGGCCACGAGCCCCACGGCCACGCTGATTTCGAGCGGGTAGAGGGCGCCGGCCGAGGGCGCGGTGCGATAGCCCCGGGGGCTGGTGACGCCCTGGGCCGCCCAGAGCAACTGGGAGAGCTCCGTGCGCGAGACCGCCCGCTGGGAAAAAGCCCGCTCCGAGCGCCGCATCAGCAGGGCCTGCTCGAGCGGGACCTCGCCCGCGAATTCGGGCCGGGGCAGTCTCTCCGGGGTGGGTGGGCTCATGGCGGCATCCTGCGGGGGGAGGGCTCAGCGTGGGTCTGCGGCCCGCATGCGCGCGTGGAGCCGTTCGGCCCGGAGCATGAAGGATTCGAGCTTGGCCGTGATGACTTGCGGGAAGGGCGAGCCGTCGCTTTCGATCGCCAAGAACGGCAGGTTGTCGATGTCGGTCAGGATGGCCCGCACGTTGGGCGCGGAGGGGTCGGCGGTGAGCTTGCCGCGGGCGGTCATGGCGTCGCTCAAAAGGGCCTCCGAGATCCGGTTGGGCATGCACCCGAAGGGGCCGATGGCAATCACGCCGCAGGCGTGGCGCACGATGTCGGTCAGCGCCCCGCCAACGGTCAGCACCGCTTCCCCCCGGAGGTTTTCGGAGAGGTAAGGCCGCGCGTTGGCGAGCAGCGTCGCGATATCCGGGCTTTCGGCCTGGACCAGCCCGCTGCGGGCGAGGATCGATTTGATGGTTTTCTCGTAGCGCCCCTGGAAAAAGTTGCGCAGTTTGAGCTTGAAGGCCTTCAGGG
>JBFYWX010000087.1:0-5229 GCA_041310825.1 Desulfobacteraceae bacterium
AAAAGTTAAAAAGTTGGACAGAATTTAAATCTTTGTAAACACAATGCCAGTCTGGTTTTGCTGGGGCGTGTAAAAATATTGTACACAAAACACACACAATTTCATTGGTAAGAGACTAAAGGTGTCGTGATCGAGACGAGCCCGGTAAGGCCCTGGACGATTAACTCAAAGCCGGGGCCCTGTAGGGCCAGGAACACCGACGGCAGGATCGATTTTACGGATAGGTGATCGTGGGGGCCTGTTTCTGCCTGACCTTGGCCCTCGGGATGCGCTCATCGCCCTTGGCATGAATGTGCTGCCGCCGCATGGCTTTTACGGACTGCCACCCCCCGCCGCTGCGGACAAGCCCTCCGCCAATAAGATCCGCGCGACGGCCCAGCTCGATGCCCTGCTTGACATCGGCCCGGTAATTCCGGCGCGCCGCGCCAACCCGCTTGCCGAACATCCCCAGCAGCTTGTCGACATCCGGCCAGTCCTTTTGATGCTTGCCTAAAATGACCCCATGCCCGCAGAACTTATAATGATCCAACTCCGCCATCGATCCGACCAGTTTCGCCCGCAGCGGATTCAAATGGATGTAGCGCACCAACTCCAACAGATAGGCATCCTCCTGGCACAGGATCGACTTGTAACGGTTTGGAAAAGATGACCGCTCCTCCGGTGCCGACGGTTAAAGGTAACCGCATACCCGGTGAGCAACCGCTTCATCACAATCGATATCGGTACATCCCCGGTCCGCAGCAGCAGATGGAAATGGTTCGGCATCAGGGTCCAGGCGTAGCAGATGGTTCGCGCCTCGCCTATAATTGGGTCAAGCCGGCTGAGAAAATCCCCCCGGTACGAGTCATCGCCGTAAATCCGGCAGCGTTGAATCCCATGGCAGATAATAGGCTGTAACGCTCCGGCGGCATCAATGCGGGCTCTGCGAGGCATGCTGGAATATTACCAGAACCAAATAAGTGAATAAAGCATTATAAATATTGGATGTCCCCTATGCTCTCCGTCCCCTATGCTCCCTGCATCAGCAACCGACATCCCGAAATAGAACCCGCTCATCGCCCGAGCCGCCTCCGGTCAATGGGCTGACTGTCTCGGCGAGCGTATTTTTGCGCCGGTCCGCAACGACGGAATCGGTCCGATGCCAGGGAGGGATCCCGATTCAAGAGTTACCGAAAAAGGGCGATACCAGGGGTGGAGGGGCCCGCGCGCTCTCATCAGCGGACGTCCTCGCACACCGGGCCGGATGCCCTACCCGTCGCGCATCCGGAAGCCGGAGAACCTTGATCGAATGGAGGCAGAATGATGCAGCCGGTTTCGTCGCCGGAAGGTTCCAGGCACGCCGTCGCGCAGATTTACGTTGCCCGACAGCCGATATTCGACTCCCGGCAGTCGTTGTTCGCCTACGAATTGCTGTTCCGTGACGGCTTCTCCAACATGGTCCCCGATATCGATGGGGACATCGCCACCTCCACGCTGCTGTTGAACAGCTTCCTTGGCATCGGTCTGGAAAGCCTGTCCGGCGGGAACCAGGTTTTCATCAACTTCACGAGGAATCTGCTCGTCCAGGAAGTGCCCGCATTGTTCCCGCGCGAGCAGACAGTGGTGGAGATCCTGGAGGACGTGCGGCCGGACGAAGACGTCATCCGAGCCTGCCGGTCGCTGGCGCGGAAGGGATACCGGCTTGCGCTGGACGATTTCGTTTTCCAATCGGGGATGCAGGATCTCGTCGAGCTGGCCGACATCATCAAGGTGGATTTTCGACAGGTTCAGCTCGCGCAAGTCGAGGCCAATCTCCATGAGATAGAGTCCTCGAAAGCGCGCCTGCTGGCCGAGAAGGTGGAGACCCTCGAAGAGTTCCGCAAGGCCGTGGAGATGGGTTTCGAGTATTTCCAGGACTATTTCTTCAGCCGGCCCGAAATCGTTCAGGGCAAGGAAATCCCATCGGCGCCGATCCACCTACTGCAGACGGTCGCCCTCGTCAACCAACCGGATTTCGACTTTGCCGAAGTTGAAAAACTGATCAACCAGGACCTCGGGATAGCCTACAAGCTGCTGCGCTACATCAACACGGCCTACTTCTGGCGGCTCGAACGGGTCCAGAACCTGCACCAGGCCTTGCGCCTCCTGGGAGAGGTCGAAATCCGGCGCTTCGTTCCCCTGCTGGCACTGTCAAAAGCCGCGCCCGGCAAACCGGCTGAACTGATCCGCAACTCGTTCATCCGGACCCGGTTCTGCGAGCTGTTGGGGCGAGCCAGCTCGTGCCCGCCGCCGATGGATGCGTTGTTCACAACGGGGCTGCTCTCATCGATCGACGCCATTCTCGACCGCCCCATGCCGGAAGTGGTTGAGAAGCTCCCCCTCTCCGAGAACGTGGTCGGTGCGCTGGTCGCGCGCCGCAGCGCGCTGGGCCGATATCTGAGCCTGGTGGAGAGCTACGAGAAGGGAGACTGGGAGTCGATGAGCCGCTTCGCCGCCGGGCTGTGCATCGTAGAAGACGCCATCCCGGCCCTCTACATCGACGCCTGCCATATGGGCAGCCTGCTGCCGATATGACCCATGTCCATCGCAGGCCCGGTCCCGGCGACCGACCCATCCCTGTGGCCGCCACCCGCCAGTGTTAAGCGGGCCATAACGCCCGGGGTCAGGTTACACGCCGGCAGATTGATTCTTGGCGGGAGAGCTTTCCATCCTCGATCGTCGCGGCTGAAAAGCCGTTCCCCCTGGAGCCATGCCCAATTGCTTGAAAGCACCTCATGTCGCGAGGTGCGCCACTTCATCCGCAAGCAAGTTCTGTTCTTGTGGGAGCGGCATCTCTTGACCGCCGTAGCCAGCGGCAAAGGCTGGTTGCCGCGATGCCATCGTGGCTGGAAGCCACTCCCACAAGAAGAAGACCCAACTTACTTGAAGGGCAAATCCCATTTCAGCAGCTCCAGCTGCTTCTGCAGGCAGTCCGGGCAGATGCCGTGGGTGAAGCGCGCCTCTGAATGCGCGGGGATGCAGCTCTCCAGGCGTTCCCAGCTCTCCTGGTCGTTGCGGGTCTTGTGGCAGAAGCTGCAGATGGGCAGGAGCCCCTGGAGCGTTTTGACGTGGCTCATTGCCGCTTGGAGCTGCCGGGCCCGCGCGGCAAGCGCCTGCTGCAGCTCCAGCACTCGCCGGCCGGCCTTGATCCTGGCTTTGAGCTCAGCGGATCGGTCGGGCTTGGTGATGTAGTCGTAGGCCGCCACCTCCAGGCCGGCGACGACATCCTCCGTGCTCGTCCGGGAGGTCACGAAAATGAGGCACGGCGGATCGGGCAGCGCCGCCTGCCGAGACCGGCGGCAGACGCCCAGGCCGTCCATCTCCGGCATCATCCAGTCGAAAAGCGCCCGGCCGCGGCCCCCCTCCCAGCTGCTGCCGGTGGGCCCATGCCTGCGCCCATCGGCCACCGCGACCGCGTCATCCCCCTACTTCCGAGGCACCGCATGCAGCATCGTCCGCGAGGTGACGTCGTCTTCGGCGATCAGCACGTCCATCGGCTCCGTCCCCCGGCAACCCTTCGGCCCATCGGCCTACTATGAGATGAGCCCCAGTTCGGCCAGGTACTTCAGCAGCTTGGCCTTGTCGATGGGCTTGACAAGGTAGCCGTCGCACAACTCTCGAAAGGCCGTCATCACGCTTTTCGCGTCCTTCAGCGCGGTCGTCATGAGGATCTTGACCCGACGGTTATGCCGGATCCTCGCCCCCTCCTCAATCACCCGTATCTCTCTCAGAACCGTCTGCCCGTCCATCTCGGGCATCATGATATCCAGGCAAATCAGGTCGTACGGCCGTCGATTCATCCGGGCGGCCTTGAACGCTCCGAGCGCCTCCCGGCCGTTGATGGCCACATGGCTCTCGCCGTAGGGGGCCAGCAGCTTCTGCATCAGCAGCCGGCTTGTGAAATCGTCCTCCGCAATCAACGCTCTCATGGCCTGGATCCTTTCCGTTTCAGGGGTGGTGAGTGACCTCCGTCAGCGCGTACTACAGTCTCTCGAAGTCGGCCGAAAGCCGCGGCAATCCCTGTTCGACCCCGCCCAGGTCGCCGCCCCGGGCGGTCTCCTCCAACTCGCCTGCGACCTGCCGCAACGTGGCGGCCCCCTTGATCGTGTGTGCCTGTCGCGCGACAGCACATATAGCGGACGCAGCTTGTTTTGTTATTTCATGTCAGCCGACATAAGAAACCGCCTCTCAGCAACCACCTTTTCCCCTCGGGCGACGGACTGGGTCACGGTGGACTGAGCAATTTTCAGCCGCCTAGCCAGTTCCACCGTGCTGATACCGAGCTCCCGGTTTGCCCAGAAGCAAAGTACGCTGCGAGCTTCAACTGTGCGGGCGTATTTGCCTTCCCGCAGGACTTCCGTGTCGGACATTTCCAAAAGCACTGCCACTCGCTTGACCAGACGCTCAAAATCATATCCCATAGCCTGCAGAAAGGCTCGCCGCTCCAGTCTCTCATTGCAGCCCGCAGTATGCTTTCAACAAAGTCGCCATTGCCTAAAATGCGCTCATCGCCTTTGACTCTTTCCCCGATACCCCGCAGAGCCTTGATCGCCTTCCATCCCCCCAGGCTGCGCACCAGTCCTCCGCCCACAAGTTCAGGCCGCCTGCCCTGCTCGATCCCCTGTTGCACAAACTCCCGGTAGCGCTTGCACGATTGCCCGACCCGCTTTCCAAACCGTTTCAGAACATAATCGGTATCCTGCCAGTCGTTTCTGAATTTACCCATCAGCGCGCCATGGCCGCAGAAGCGATAGCCATCAAGCTCACCCAAGTTAGATACCAACTTCGCACGCACAGGGTTCATAATGGATGTAGCGCACCAACTCCAACAGGTACTCATCTTCCTGGCACAGGATAGACTTGTAACGGTTTTGAAACAGGTGCCCGCTGCGCCGGTGCCTCAGGTTGAAACTGACCGCGTAGCCCGTCAGAAGCCGCCGCATGACATTTGAAATCACAGTCAGGCCGGTGCGCAGAAGCAGATGGAAATGATTGGGCATCAAGGACCAGCCAAAGCAGAGCGTTTGACTCTCGCAAAGAATGCCACCAGGTCGGTCAAGAAAATCACCGCGGTCCGCGTCGTCCCGGAAAATCTTCCGGCGCTCGATTCCTCTCACGATGATATGCTGCAGGGCACCCGGTGCATCTAATCTGGCTTTGCGTGGCATGCGATTTAAATAACAGAGGAGAAATCTAATGTCAATTGATAAA
>JBFYWX010000095.1:0-28825 GCA_041310825.1 Desulfobacteraceae bacterium
AGGAGCGGGAGGTGCGCGGGTTGATCTCGATCACGACCACGCGGCCGCTTTCGGGGTCGTGGGCGAACTGGATGTTGGTGCCGCCGATGACCCCGATGGCCTCGACGATGCGGTAGGAGTAGTCCTGGAGGCGCGCTTGAAGCTCCGGGGCGATGGTCAGCATGGGGGCGGTGCAGTAGCTGTCCCCGGTGTGGACCCCCATGGCGTCCACGTTTTCGATGAAACAGACGGTGATCATCCGGTTCTTTGCGTCACGCACGACCTCGAGCTCGAGCTCCTCCCAGCCGAGCACCGACTCCTCGACCAGTACCTGGTGGATCAGGCTCGCGGCGAGCCCGCGGCTGGCGATGACCCTGAGCTCCTCGGCGTTGTAGACCAGCCCCCCGCCCGTACCGCCCATGGTGTAGGCCGGCCGGATGACGACCGGGTAGCCCAGCTCGGCCGCTACCTGCTCCGCGTCCTCGACGGCCGTGACGGCGCGGCTGGCGGGCATGTCGATCCCGAGCCCGGTCATGGTCTCTTTGAAGGCCGTCCGGTCCTCGCCGCGCTCGATCGCGTCCACGTTGACCCCGATCACCTTGACCCCGTAGCGGTCGAGCACCCCCGCGCGGCTGAGCTCCGCGGAGAGGTTCAACCCCGTCTGCCCGCCTAAGTTGGGCAGGATCGCGTCCGGCCGCTCGGCGGCGATGATTTCGGTCACGACCTCGAGGTTGAGGGGCTCGATGTAGGTGGCGTCCGCCATGCCCGGGTCGGTCATGATGGTGGCGGGGTTGGAGTTCACCAGCACGACCTCGTAGCCGAGCGATCGCAGCGCCTTGCAGGCCTGGGTGCCCGAGTAGTCGAATTCGCAGGCCTGTCCGATTACGATGGGGCCCGATCCGATGATCAACACCTTGCGGATGTCCTTGCGTGGGGGCATTTTTTCTCCTGATGGTTTCCTTCGATGGTGCGGATTAGACTATCCCTGATTGAGCCAAAAGAGGAGTGTTCTTGCTAAATGAAGTCGCGCCGAAAGTCAACGGCTGCTTTTGAGGACTGGCGTTGGCGATTCGGTAGGTGTCGCGATCGTCTTCGCTTGAATGAGCCCTGCCTCACCAAGGAGATCAAAAGCACCCCTCGGCTTCGTCAAGAAGGAGCTGCGGATGCTCGACGACTACCGGATTTTCCGTTGGTGGCAGGGGAAATAGGCGAATTCAGGCAGGGATACGCTTCGAGAGTCGGGTGCAAAAAAGCGGCAGGCCGAGAGTTCAGCCTGCCGCTTTTTTCTCGGACAATGGGCCCCGCCGGTATCAGGCCGCCGCGGGCTGGGGCTTTCGCCGCCGAATCAGCTGCACCACCGCCACGAGAACGAAAAGCGTCAGACCGAAGGCATCGGTTGCCAAGCCGGGCTTCATCAGAACTAGTGAGGCCACGAGCAGGACGCCCCGCTCCCAGAGCAGGCAGTGGGTGAGCATATAATTCTGAACCGAACCGGCTAATGCAATTACGCCGATGGCACCGGTAATCACCGTGGTGACGATTTCAATCGCTGTTCCCTCCAAAACCATGGCCGGCCCCAGCACAATCAGGAAGGGGATGATGTAACCGGCGATGGCAAAGCGCATCCCCTGCCACCCCACATCCCATGTCTTGGCGTTGGCAATTGCGGCGGCCGCAAACGATGCCAGCGCAACCGGTGGCGTCAGCGCGGAAAGACAGGCATAGTAGAAAATGAAGAGGTGGGCGGCGATTTCCGGGACGTTTAGCTGGATTAAGGCCGGCGCCAAGACCGAGGCGCAGATGGCGTAGGCGGCGGTGGTCGGCATCCCCATGCCGAGGACGATGGCGATCGCCATGGTGAATATCAGCGCGAGATAGAGGTTGCCGGCGGAGTAATTGAAGATGATCATGGCGAACTTGGTGCCGAGCCCGGTCTGGGTCAGAATGCCCACGATGATGCCGGCCGCCGCGCAGGTGGCCGCGATCTCCATCGCCCCGCGCGCTCCCTTGGACAGGATGTCGACGATCTTCTTTGGCCCCAGTCGGGTGGTGCTCCGCACCCAGCTTACGAGAATCATGGTTACGATGCCGACCATGGCCGAGCGGTAAGGCGACCACATGAGCCCCATCAGGCAGATCAGCAGCACGATGATCGGCAGGAGCAGGTAGCCTCGTTCGAGCATGATCTTGTGAAAGACCGGCAGGTCTTCCCGGCGCATGCCCTTCAACCCGACCGAAGCCGAATAGAAGTCGATCATGAAATAGGCCGCCCCGAAGTAGAAAAGGGCCGGGATCACGGCTGCCAGGGCCACCTTGGGGTAGGGGATCCCCAATATTTCCGCCATCAGAAAGGCGCCCGCGCCCATGACGGGCGGTACGATCTGGCCGCCGGTTGAGTTCATGGCTTCGACCGCGCCGGCGATCGCGGGCCTAAACCCGCTGGCCTTCATCAGGGGGATGTTGATCACTCCGTCCACCACCACGTTGGCGACCGAAGAGCCGGAGGCGGTTCCAATGAGCGCGCTGGAGACGATGGAAACTTTGGCCGGCCCGCCCCGAAGCTGGCCGGCTATGCAGCGCGCGAAATCCACGAAGAAGCGTCCGGCGCCGGAGGCATCCAGGAAGGCGCCGAAGAGAACGAACAGGAAGATGTAGTGGGCAGAGGCCAGGGTCGGAAGCCCCAGAATCCCATCCAGGCTGAATAGGTAGGTGATCATCCGGTCCCAGGCATAGCCCTTGTGGTAGAACAGCCCCGGCATGTAGTTGCCGAAATGCCCGTAGAGGACGAACAGGGCGGCAAGGATGGCGAGCGGCCAGCCGGAGGCGCGCCGGGCCATTTCCCAGACGGCCACGACGAACATCAGCGACATGACGAAGTCCCAGGTGGTCGGCACCACCCCTACGCGGTAGATCCAGTCGTCGAACTCGATGAAAATGTAAGCGGCGGGCACAACCAGCATCAGCATGAAAACGAGGTCTGCGATCGGGACCCGGTCCATGCGTTTGGACCTCCAACCGGGCACGAGGGAGAAGACCAGCACGCCGGCAAAGACGACGTGCATGGTGCGAAAATACCAGGGATCGATGGCACGGACCGTCAGGACATAGATGTGGAAAATGCTCATGGCAAGTCCGACGAGGTAGATGGCGATGGCCGTCACCCCGCCGCGTTTAAATTGCCTTCCGGCGGAGATCTCGATGTCCTTGATCTTCATCGCCTCGAGCTTCTTCTCGACCTCTTTGAGGTCCACTTCAAGATCCGCTGGTTTGTGTGTCTCCTCCGGCATGACCGTCTCCCGAGAATGTGTGCGCGGTTGGCATAGGAACGAGCGAGTGCGGATGCCCCATGAAGAGCCGGGTCATCCGCACACGCCGGGTCAGTTATATGCTTTCAAACGCAAGGTATGAGAACTTATTTGGCAATCATCTTGTCCGGGATCGCAATGCCTTTCTCTTTATAGTACTTCACGGCCCCGGGATGGAGAGGTATGGGGCTGTGGATGATCTCCTCGGCCTTCACCTCCTGCGCCGATTTGTGGGCGGCGATCAGAATGTCCACGTTCGCGAAGGTTGCCTTGACGACTTCGTAGACGAAATCCTCAGGCGCATCCTTGTGGACCGTCATGAAATTCCACACAGTGAGAGTGGGGATGGCATGGTCCGGGTTGCTCTTGTAAGTGCCTTTCGGCATGGAGCCAAGAGAAAGGGAGGGAATCTTCTCGTTGATCTGTTTGGCGATGTCGGCCGGCACGCCGAAGACGTTCACGTCGTGGGTGGTCTCGATCTCGGTGATCGTCACCCAGGGCAGGCCTACGGACTGGCCGTTGGAATCCAGCATGCCGTCCTTCAGCTGGGAGTTGAGGTCGGCGGAGCTGGCGTTTACGATGCGTTTGGGTTTGATCCCGGCAACTTCCAGGATCTTGGGCCAGTAGGTGGCAGGGGTGCCCCCCACCGGGCCGACCCCGACGCTTTTTCCGTTGAGGTCGAGGATGCTCTTGATCCCGGTGGACTTAAGGGAATACATTTGGAAATAGGTGGTGTACATGGGGAAGATCACCCGGATGTCGGGGTGCTTTTTCCCCTTGGACCAGCCGTCCGGGTCCCCGACGAACCCCTCGTAGGCCGGTGCGGATGTCACCATGCCGAAATCCAGATTTTTCGCTTGAAGCAGCTGAACGTTGTGAACCGGGCCGCCGGTGGACTCGACGTTGGCCGGGACGCCCACCTTGTCGTTCAGAAGCTTGGCAAAACCGCCGGCCCATACGAAATAGGTGCCGCCCAGAGGCGCGGCGCCGATGGTGACGCCCTTGGGCCAACCGGGTTTGACCTGGGCCTCGGCCGCCCCGATCATCAGGCAGGTGAACAGGGCGAAAACGGCCAACACAGCTATAAAACGTCTCATCATCACACCTCCTCGTTGGAATATGGGTTAAGGGTTAGAGGGTGCGCCTGAATTCAATTTTAATATGGATGAAAATCAGGCGGTTTAGAATTGGGTGTGAATCGCGATTAGTAATTGACTCCGCCCAAATCACTGGCGGCCTCTTCTTTAATGAAGTCTAATAAGTGAAAAACGAATCCTTGTCAATCGAAACAAGTTCTATGCAAAGGATTCTTTTGATCTTTTCGACCTGCCGCGGCGGATCTCCCGGCCTCAGAATGGTCTCGCCGGATGCTCGAACTGTTGATACACTGTGAGCCATGGATCCACTTCCCATCACGGCCGCGGTCGATGCGCTCAAAACCGCCTTGAGGCAAAACCCGGGCGCGGTTCTCCAAGCCCCCCCCGGTTCCGGCAAAACCACGCGGGTTCCCCTGGCCCTGCTGGGCGAACCGTGGCTGCGCGGGCGGCGGATCCTCATGCTCGAGCCCCGGCGGCTGGCGGCGCGGCTTTCGGCGGTCTACATGGCCGGGCTTCTGGGGGAGCCGGTCGGCCGGAGGGTGGGCTACCGGGTGCGCATGGACACCTGCGTCGGCCCGCACACCCGGACCGAGGTGGTGACCGAGGGGGTGCTGACGCGCATGCTCCAGCGCGACCCGGGCCTCGCGGAGACGGGGCTTGTGATCTTCGACGAGTTCCACGAGCGCCATCTCGAGGCCGATCTGGGTCTGGCCCTGTGCCGCGAGATCCAGGGGGTGCTGAACCCGGGTCTGAAACTGCTGGTGATGTCCGCCACTCTGGAAACGGCCCCGGTGGCGGAGCTTCTCGGCGGGGTTCCGATCGTTACGTGCGAAGGCCGGCCATTTGCGGTCGCGACGCGTTATGCGGCCCGGAGGGGGGATCAGCCGATCGAGCGCGATGTGGCCGCTGCTGTGTTGGCCGCCGCAGCCGCCGAGGATGGCAGCATTCTGGTCTTCCTCCCCGGGGCACCCGAGATCCGCCGTGTGCTCAGGCTGCTCGAAGCATCGCCGCTTGGCCCGCAGTGGCTGCTGGCGCCGCTTTTCGGCAGCATGACCCGCGACGAGCAGGAGCAGGCCATTGCCCCGGCCCCGGCCGGGCGGCGCAAGGTTGTGCTCGCCACCAGCGTCGCCGAGACCAGTCTGACGATCGAGGGGATCCGGATCGTGATCGACAGCGGGCTTGCGCGTGTGCCCCGCTTTGATGTGGCCAGCGGCATGACCCGCCTGGTGACCGTGCCGGTCTCGCGCGAGTCCGCCGACCAGCGCCAAGGCCGGGCCGGACGCACGGGGCCGGGCCTGTGCGTCCGGCTCTGGTCCGAGGGGGCCCACGCCGGGCTCACGCCGCGCAACACCCCCGAGATCCTGCAGGCCGATTTGGCAGCCCTGGCGCTCGATTTGGCCGCCTGGGGGGTGGACTCGCCCGCAACCCTGAGTTGGCTCGACCCGCCGCCGGAGGCGGCATTTGCTCAGGCACGGGAGCTTTTATCCGAACTCGGCGCCCTGGACGCGGAGGGACGGATCACCGCTCACGGGCGGAGGATGGCGGAACTGCCCATGCACCCCCGGCTCGCCCGCATGGTGCTGGCCGCGCGGGAGGAAAGTGCGGGGGGGATGGCCTGCGATCTGGCGGCGCTCCTTTCCGAGCGCGATTTCATCCAGTTTGCACCCGGCGCCGACGATGCCGACGTGCGGTTGCGCGTAGAAATTATGCGCGAGTTGAGGCGGGGAAAGGCGCCGGTGCTCCCCCAGGCCCGGGTGGACCGGGCCGCCGGCCGCCGGGTGATCCGTCAGGCCGAGGCGCTGCGCAGTATTCTGGGGAAGGGGATCGGGTCGGGCGAGGATCCCGGCGCTCCAATCGGCCGACTGCTGGCCTGGGCCTACCCGGAACGCATCGGGCAGCGGCGCCCCGGCGTCCCGGGGCGTTTTCTCCTCGCGAACGGCCGTGGGGCCTTTCTTGCCGGCTTCGACCCCCTTTCCGCCTCCGATTACATTGTCGCCGCCGACATGGACGGCGAGCGGCGCGAGGCACGCATTTTCCGGGCCGCCGGCTACGATCTGGGAACCCTGATGGATCAGCACGCCGTCCGGGTGGTGAGCCGGGAGGCTGTCACCTGGGATGGACGGCGCCAGGGGGTGTCGGCCGAAAGGCAGCTCCGCCTCGGGGCACTGGTATTGAAATCCGATCCTCTGCTCGATCCGGACCCCGCCGCTGTGTCGGCCGCGCTGATCCAGGGCATCCGGGCCGCCGGCATGGACTGCCTGCCCTGGACCCGAAAGCTGCGGGGCTGGCAGGAGCGGGTGCTCTTCCTGCGCCGCACGGTCGGCGGCGGCGAGGAGTGGCCTGACTTTTCCGACCCGGCGCTGGCGGAATCCATGGAAACGTGGCTGGCGCCCTACCTGGAGGGGTGCACCCGCCTGTCGGACCTGAAGAAGCTCGATCTCGCGGCCGCCCTTACCGGCCGCTTCTCCCGGCGGCAGCAGCGGGAGCTGGAGGTGCTTGCCCCGACCCACCTGACGGTGCCGAGCGGCGCGCGCATCCGGCTGGACTACTCCGGCGAGACGCCGATTTTGGCCGTGCGTGTCCAGGAAATGTTCGGCTGCGCGGACACCCCGCGCGTCGGCGGCCGCCTGCCGGTTCTGCTGCACCTGCTCTCACCGGCCGGCCGGCCCGTGCAGGTGACCGCGGACCTGGCCGGCTTTTGGAAGCGGGGCTACCCCGAGGTGAAAAACGAGCTCAAGGGTCGCTACCCGAAGCACCCCTGGCCCGATGACCCGCTACACACACCGCCGACCCGCCGCGTGAAAAAGCGTCCAACCCAGAAGTAAAACGGCCTTATTCCACCATCGCCCCTCACCATTTCTCGAGCATGAGCCATATAAAAGAGGACCTTACCCGAACGCAACCATAAAATGGCACTCAAGCGGACCGGGTTCCGTCGGTTCACGGGCGTTGCAGCGCGCGGAAAAAATCAATATGGTTAAAAGCAAACTCCGCGCGCACCACGCAGTCGGACTATTCCGTCGGAGTCCCGCTTTCGCGGGGTGGTGAGAACCTCCCGGCTGGAGGCCCATTTCCATGCGGGCGCCATTTTACGATGGAGCGGGTGGCGTGGGGCCCCATGGCCTGATTGGAAGGAGGCACCATGAGAACCACAGGCGTCATCGTCGTCGACGTGCAGGGGGACTTCACCACTTGGAAGAACGGCGCGTTGGCCGTTGCCGGGACGGACCGGGGTTTCATCGAGACCGTGCGCCGGACCACCGAGGGGTTCAGGCGCCGGGGGCTCCCCGTTTTCGCCACCCAGGACTGGCATCCGCCGGACCACGTGTCATTTTACACGAACCACCCCGGCCGGAAGCCTTTTGAGGTGATCGCGCTCGGCACTCGAACACAGGTGCTCTGGCCGCCGCACTGAGTCCAAAGCAGCGCGAACGCCGGGCTGCTTCTCGAAGAGGCCCTGTTCGAGGCGGTGGTGCAAAAAGGCAAGGACAAAAACCATGACAGCTACTCCGGCTTCCGAGATGACGGCGGGTCTGCGACCGAGTTGAATGGCCTGCTGCAACACCGTCGCCTGACGGCGCTCATCGTCTACGGGATCGCCACGGACTATTGCGTCAAGGCGACGGCCGAGGACGGGGCCAAGGCCGGCTACCGGGTCACCGTGGTGGAAACGCTGTGCCGCGGGGTCGCCCCCGACACCACGGCGGCGGCGCTAAAGGCCCGCCGCGCCGCCGGGGTCGCCGTTGTGACTGAGATTTAGACGCAACGATCAACCGACCGGCGGCCTTGCAGTTTGGCCCTGCCCGCGTTAAGAGGCAGACCGTGGGAATCGACCGATTCATAACCCGGGTGCCATCCCGCCTGCCGGGCCGAGTCTTGGGCCTGGTATTAGGCTTGGGAGGCCTGCCGCTCCATCGCATCGTGCGGCGCAATTTAGCCTTCGCCTATCCGGAGCTGTCCGCGGCTGCGCGCCGGCGGCTGGCCTGGCGGGTGTTCCAGAATTACGGAGTGAATCTGGTCGAGTTTTTCCAGATGGGGTTCATGCGGCCCGAGGAGGTTTCGCGGCGGATTCGGCTGCATGGGCTCGACCATATCGTCGCGGCCTTGCGAGAGCGGCGCGGCATGATCGCAGTGTCCGGGCATATCGGCAGCTGGGAGTTCGGGATGCAGGTCATGCCCTGCGTAATCGGTGTGAAGCTGACCGGCGTGGCCAAGAAATTCAAATCCGATTTCATCGAGAACCGGATTCATGCCGCCCGCACCCGCTTCGGCAACACCATCCTTTACAAGAAAGACGCGTTGGCCGATATGACCCGGATTCTGCGAGGGGGCGGGATTCTGGCTGTTCTCGTGGACATGGCCCGCCGCAAGGACGGGGTGGATGTTCGGTTTTTCGGCAAAAAAGCGACGGCGACCCCGGCGGTGGCCATGCTGGCGTTAAGGTGCCGCTGTCCCGTCATTCCCATGTTCTGCGTGCGCGAAACGGACGGAACCATGGGCGTTTACGCCGAACCCGCCGTGGACATGCGGCGCACGAAAGATCTACGGGCGGATTTGGTGGAGAACACTCAGCGCCTCACCGACGTGGTGGAGCGGATGGTGAGGCGCCACCCGGAGCAGTGGTTCTGGCTGATGCGGCGGTGGAAGGAGCACTATCCGCACCTCTACGAATGACTCGGCCGAAAACCCGATCTCGGCGTTGCGCTTCTTCCCGCAGGCGCTGCGGCGTACTGCTCGTACGCCTCACGCTGCGGGACTCGCGCGCCTTGATCTCGGGCTTTGGGCCGAGCCATTAAACCTTCCTATCCAAATTTTTCAACCACCCCCAGCAGCTCCAGTTTTTCTAAAGTATCTCGCGTCGGCGCTCCGGTTTCCGGGTCCCACCCCATGGCGGTGCGGTACTCGCGGGCGAGGGCGTCGATGTCGATCGTGACCCCTTTGAGCGGCCCATCGGCCAGAGGGGGACGCCCGGCCATGCGCTCGGGCAGCCGCACATCCGCGACCCGAATCCCCTCGCGGATGTTGAAGCTCTGCCGCAAGGTCTGGATGCGCGCCCCGGTCGTGAGCGCCTCCGGCGTATCCATGCCCCACCCGGTGACCGCATTGATCAGCTCGATCAAGGGGTAATTGCCGAAGAACATGAAGGGCATCAGGCAGGCGCCGGCGCAGTTGCCGACCTGCAGGTAGCGCGAGGCGGTGGCGCTCATCGGCCCTTTGCCCGTGTAGGCGTAACGCTCGAAACTGCCGATCTTCAGTTCCGGGTAGGGCCCGAAGGCTCCCGGGCCGCCGTCTAAACGGGCCATGGGCGCGGCGGTGTGGCGGCCCGGGGTGGGATCGCACACAAACCCGGTTCCGCGGCTCGGCAGGAGCAGCGCGTTGTGCAGCCCCGGCTCCTGGCCGCCGACATGAACGGCACAGGTCTCGGCGCCGCGGCCGATGGCACGTGCGGCCGCCCTGACGCCGTCCGCCAGCAGGTCCCCGATGCCTTCGCGCCGGATGACTTTGTCGAGCAGCGCCACCATCGCCGGGCCGCTGCCCCACGCCATGCGGATGCCGTCCGTATCCGCCTCTGTGAGTACCCCTTTTTCGAAGCACTCCATGGCGAAGGCCAGCACGTGTCCGGCCGAAATGGTGTCCAGCCCGCTGCGGTTGCACATGTCGTTCAGTTTGATGATCGTGGGCAGATCGTCGCACAGGCACAGCGGGCCGAAGGCCCCGATGGTCTCGTACTCGGGCTTGTGCACTTCGCCGACGGGATAGGGGCCGGCGGTGACCTCGCAGATACCGCCGCAGGCGATCGGGCAGCCGGAACAGGCATATTTGCGACGCTGCAGGCGGAGGATCGGATCGGGGTCGGCTACCTGCTTCACGGTCGGAAATGCCTGTTCGCCGGCGAGTAGCCAGTTCTTGACGGGGGTGGCTCCCCCGGCCACAAGACCGGCGGTGAATCCACAGGTGCCCTGGTTCATGAGTGCCTGGGCCATCCCCGGCATGGTGCGGATTTCGCGTGCAAAGGCCTTGGTGAGCCGGCTCAGTTCGGCCGCATCGGCGACGGGTACCCGGGCGGTGCCGCGCACGGCCACCGCCTTCAACCGCTTGGACCCCATGACCGCCCCCACCCCCGAGCGGGCGGCCACCCGTCCGCGGTCGTTGACGATGCCCGAGATCAGAGCGAGCCGCTCGGAGGCCGGTCCGATTCCGGCGACGCGGATCTTCTCATCGCCGAACTGCGTGCGGATGGCGGCTTCGGCTTCGAAGGCGTCCAGCCCCCAGAGGTGGGTTGCATCCCGGATTTCGACCCGGCCGTCCGCAATCCAGAGCAGGCTTGGGGCGGGAGCCGTGCCGGAGATGAAGACCGCGTCGAAGCCGGCGGCCTTGAGCTCGCTGCCGAAGTGCCCGCCGGCGTTGGCATCGCCCCAGCCGCTCGTGAGCGGCGATTTGCAGCAGGCCATGTAACGCCCCCCGGCCGGGGCCTTGGTGCCCGAAAGCGGCCCCGCGGTCAACCCCAGCATGTTGTCCGGCCCCAGCGGGTCGGCATGCCTGGGCACGTGCTCGAACAACACCCGCACGCCGATACCGTAGCCGCCGATGAACTCGCGGGCGATGGATTCCGAAAGGGCCTCGATCCGCACCCGGCGGTTCGTCAAATCCACAAACGCCAATTTTCCCGTGTATCCGCCGCGCATGTTCGTGTCCTCTCCTTCGTCGCTGGAGGGCTGCCTTCCGCCTGGAGGCAGAAATGACAGCCGAGGGTTTATGCTCAAAGGGTCCAAGGAACCGAGGGGTCAAGGGTTCAAGTGGGTATGGCGTCGCGGCGGCGTGCGGGCGCCTGACGCCGGGTGCCCCCGGTTGACTGGCCGCTATCATAGCGGGCCGCAGCGGAATTGACAAGACGCCGATCAAAGGCCGGCTCTTGTCGCCTCGGGGAAAATGAGTATGATAGAGGGTCACATCCGGATGTGAGTGCACTGGGGTTTCACGCTTCAAAAGAGGCGGCCATGTTCAAGTTCCTGGATCTTTTCGGCAAGCGGGAGGCGGTGCGGCGCGACGGTGCGGCCGAAACCGTCTTTCACCGCAAGTACAAGAGTTTCCGGCGGCTGCTCAAGGCCAACAACCGCGCCCTTGAGATCATCGCCGACCTCGAGCACACGATCTACCAGGACAAGCCCTTTACCTACATGTACGCCCTCTCCCAGGTGGAGTCCCTGATCACCGAGGTCGGTACGATCGTTCGGGCCTTGAACGAGCTCTCCTCGCAGAAATTCGCGTTGCTTCCCGCCGCCGCTCAGCGCATAGCGGACAACGTGCTCGCGGAGCTCTTGCGCAAACGGCATTTCGAGGAGACCAGCTTCGTTGTGCCCATCGAGCGCCTGAGCCTTGAAAACGCGAGCGAGGTGGGCGGGAAAGCCGCCAACCTCGGGGAGGTGTCCAACCGCACCCACCTGCCGGTGCCGCCGGGGTTTGCCGTCACCGCATACGGCTACCAGCTTTTTCTGGACTACAACGATCTCGGCGAGCTGATCCAGACCAAACTCAAAAGCCTCGACATCAACAACACCGAACAACTCCAGGCCGTCAGTCGCGAGATCCAGGATCAGATCCTGGGCGCATCGTTGCCGGCGGACCTCGAAAGCGCCATTCTTCAGGCGGCCACCGATGTGCGGGTGCACACCGCCGCCGAACCGCGCCTTTCCGTGCGCAGCAGCGCCACCAGCGAGGATGCCGAGGCCAGTTTCGCCGGCCAGCATGCCACGGTGCTCAATGTCAGCCCCGCCAACCTCATTGCGGCCTACAAGACGGTGGTGGCCAGCACGTTCAGCCCGCGGGCGATCTACTACCGCCGGCGCCGCGGGTACCGCGACCAAGACGTGAACATGAGTGTCGCCTGCATCCTGATGATCGACGCGCGCGCGAGCGGGGTCATGTACACGGTGGACCCCAACGACAGCCGCCATGCGGTGATCATGGTCAGCGCCGTGTGGGGGCTCGCCGCGGACGCGGTGGAGGGGGCGGCGGTCACCGATTACTACGAGGTCGATAAGAAAAGCCTGCAGCTGAAATCCGCGCAGATCGCCGCGAAGGAGCGCCGGCTGCGGCTGAGCGCGGCGGACGGTTTGCGGGAGGAGGCGGTGCCGGTCGAGCTGCGCCAGGCGGCCTGCCTGGACGATGTGACCCTGCGCCGGCTGGCCGAGTTCGGCCTGAAGCTCGAACGCCACTACGGCGGCGCCCTGGACATCGAATGGGTCGTCGATCAGAACGGAAAACTTTTCATCCTCCAAGCGCGCCCGCTCAAGCGCTCGCAGCGCTTCGGCGCCGACCGGCCGGCGGGAGGGGAGGCGCCGAGCGCCCCCATCGAACACCCCATCCTGCTCCAGGGCGGCCAGACGGCCTGCGACGGCACCGCCGCGGGCTATGCCTATGTCATCCACTCCGACCACACGCTGCACCACATTCCCGATGGGGTGCTGATCGTCGTGCGTCAGACCTCCCCGCGCTACGTGCCCCTCATGGGCCGCGTGCGGGCGTTCATCACCGACGTCGGCAGCGTTACCGGGCACATGGCCTCCGTCGCCCGGGAGTTCCAGATTCCCACCCTCGTCGGCACCGGCAGCGCCACCACGGCCATCCGCCACGGGGAGGAGATCACGGTGGACGCGGCCCGCCGCATCGTCTACCGCGGCCGGGTGGAGTCGCTCTTGACGGAGAGCAAGCCCGTCAATCCCATGAAGGACAGCCCGACCTACAACACGGTGAAGTCGGTGCTCAAGCGTATCGCCCCTTTGAACCTGACCGACCCCCGCCAGGAGAATTTCACCCCGCAGGGGTGCAAGACCTTGCACGACGTCATCCGCTACGCGCACGAGATGTCCATGCGGGAAATGTTCCGCATCAGCGACGATGAGGCCCCGCAGGAGGGCATGGCCGTCCCTTTGCGCGCCTTTCTGCCGATGCGGATCTACGTCGTGGATCTGGGCAACGGTCTCCGCCCGGGATTCGGTGCCCGGCAGGCGGAGATCCTGGACATTGCC
Organism: Desulfobacteraceae bacterium; assembly: GCA_041310825.1. Taxonomy (GTDB): domain Bacteria; phylum Desulfobacterota; class Desulfobacteria; order Desulfobacterales; family SpSt-501; genus SpSt-501. The sequence goes on from JBFYWX010000095.1 coordinate 13,411, forward strand.
TCGGTGCCCTTCCAGGCGCTGCTGCAGGGCATGACCCATGAGCAGGTGGACTGGAATCGCGATGTCGGCGTGAACTGGGGCGGTTTTACTTCGATCGTGGCCGAGACCCTCCTGCGCGACCCCATGAAGGAGGGTCGCATGGGGGGGCCGAGCTATGCCGTCATTGCGCGGCACTACCTCAACTTCAACTCGCGGCTGGGGTATCACTTCACCACGATCGACACCTACTGCGGGCCGGAGATCAACGACAACTACATCACCTTCTACTTCAAGGGCGGGGCGGCCGACATCGGCCGCCGGGCGCGGCGGGCCACGATGATTGCCGTGGTGCTTCGCAAGCTGGGCTTCAAGGTGGATCAAAAAGGCGACATGGTGCGGGGCGAGCTGAAAAAATTCAATGAGGACTTCAGCGCCGGGAAACTGGACCTGCTCGGGCGACTCCTGGGCTCGGTGCGCCTGCTCGACATGCACTTGGCCGACGACCGGCAGGTGGAGTGGTACGCGGAGCAGTTCCTGCGGGGCAATTACACCTTCCAACCGGAAAGTGCGGCGTCATGAGGGGGGCCTTCGTCAGGGGCGTGTGCCGTTGTCTCCTGTGCGCCGCCGCACTGCTCTTTACCGTCGCCGGCGGGGCGGCCGGTGCGGCGCCGGCAGCCGAGGTGCCCGCCTCAGCCTGGTCGTCCTTCACCTTGCAGGCCTCGCGGTTCGGCAGCACGGCCACTGCCGTGGTCGAACGCCAAATGCTCCCCACCGCTGCGGCGATCCCGGCCTTCATCGAAAGCCCCCGGGGCCGGCCGCTGGAGGCCACGAGTGCCGAATTGCAGAAGCTTTCCGTCAGCGTCACCCTGGAGATTTTAGGGGGCCGGCGCGTGCGCATTGAGAACCACCTCTGGTTCGATCCGTACGCGAACACGCCGCTCTACCTCCTCCGGACGCGCTTCGGTCTCGACGACTACCACCAGCAGTTCCGTTTCACCCGCGAGGGGGTTTTCCGCTACCAGCGCGAGCCGGCCACCGCCGGCGAGACGGCCAAGCCCCCGGACGCCTGGACCCGGATAAAGCAACACTTTTATCCCTACCCCTTGGGCCCATCGGGTTGCCCACCGATCCTCGAAACATCCCAGATGATACCTCTCGCCGAGGTGATCCTTACGGACCCGGCGGCGGCCGCGCCCCCGCTGTGCGTCTTTCACAAACGGCAGGTTCACCGGGTCAGCGTGTATCCCCAGCCGGCCCGCATGGTCAGTTTTGATTATCTGGAGCGAAGAGCGGATGGCGAAATTCAGCGCGTGGGAACCGTATCGGCCCGGGGCGCTCGGATCGTATCACGTCCGATCGAGTCCTACCGTGGCGATGTGGAGGAGTTATTCAGGGATGGCAGCCAGCTCTGGTTCAACCCGGAGGGCCCCTTGCCCTTAGCCGTCAGCGGGGAGCTGCCGGTGATCGGCAGGGTGGAGATGCGGCTGAAGGAGATTCGGCTGAAGACATCGAAAGAGTAACAGGCGTCATCCATCGAAAGGCGGGTAACGAACCATGGCGGAAAACCGTCCGGCGTTGATCATCCCCGTGGAAAACCAGGTGCGTGAGTTGGATGCCAAGCTGCTGCTGGCATGCATTGCGGCCACGCGGGGTCTTCATTCCATCATCGGTTTCAAACGGGATGTGGAGTTCCGCATGGCATCGCTTCCGAAGGGTGTGTTCCTCTCGAAATCGCTAAGGATAGGGAATCGTAAAGTTTTTCGGGTCATCCGCGAGCTGGGTCACGAGATCGTTGCCTGGGACGAAGAGGCCTTGGTGCATCTACCGCCCGATATGTATTATTCCCGCAGGTTGTCATCCACCGGCATGGTGCACGTTTCACACCTGTTCGCTTGGGGGGAGGACAACGCGGAACTGTGGCGCAAATACCCACAATTGCCCCCCGGCCTGCCGATCCACGTGACGGGTAATCCCCGGGGCGACCTCTTGCGGCCGGAAATATCAGCGTATTATTCCGAAGATGCCGATGAAATCCGGAAGGCATATGGACGCTTCATCCTGGTCAACACCAACTTCAATCACGTCAATGCATTCTACCCGGCGCAAAATCTGTTTCAGCCGGTTGCCCATCCGGGCGATCCGCCCGAGCTGGGACAAGCCGCCAGGGGCATGAGCCGCGAATACGCCGAGGGCTTGAGAGACCACAAGCAGGCCGTGCTGGGTGACTTTCTCGCGCTCATTCCGGGTCTCGAAAAAGCGTTTCCCCATTGCACTGTGGTGGTTCGGCCCCACCCCACCGAGAACGGGGAAATTTACAACCGGCTGGCGTCACGCTGTAGCCGGATCAAAGTGACCAACGACGGCAATGTCGTTCCATGGCTGTTGGCCGCTCAGGCATTGATCCACAACGGGTGCACCACGGGCGTCGAGGCATTTGCGTTGGGGGTTCCCTCCATTTCGTATCGGAATTCGGTCAACGATTACTATGACGAAGGATTTTACAAGTTGTCGAACCGGCTGAGCCACCAGTGTTTCAACCTCGAGGAACTGCAGGCGACGCTGAAACGAATTCTTGAAGGCCGACTCGGGGCCGTTGACGGGGATGAGCACCGGAAACTTCTGGATCATCATCTGGCGGCGCAGAAGGGACTGCTCGCGTGTGAGCGAATTGTTGACGTGCTGGTGGATCTTGTGGACCGGATGGTGAAAGCCAAGGGGCCGGCGCCTCGAGACCGGGTAAAGGGGTGGCTCCAGGTGACCGGGCGGCGCATCACTCAAAGCTGCCGGTCGTATATGCCCGGCGCCCTCAAATCCAAAGCCTTCCATCGCCACCGCTATCCTGAAATTTCACGCAGCGAAGTGCTCGGTCGGCTGCAGCGATTCGATACGATCCTTGGTCGCAAAGGTGGGCTGCACGTCGAAGCCGTTCAGGGGCATCTGTTTCGCATCGGCCCCTGATTTGAAGATTCTCCCGCTTTTCGGAACACGGGAGAATTCGGTCCTCGCGGTCGAGACCCCTTGGCCGATCCTTGTGCCATTACGGTACGGTGTCAGCTTCGAATTCGCAGGCGCTGCAGCAAGGGGTCGACATATCGAAGAATGATGTTTTTGGTTGCCTTGCGCGTCAGGTCCTCCATGTAGACAGACGAAAATTCGGCTTCAATGACCGGCGTTTGGGCCGTTGCCCAATCTTCGACATCGTAACCGACGATTTTCATGTAATCCTGGTAGGCCGGTTTGAAAAGTTCGACGTCCGCTTGCGTAAACCAGTGGCGCCAATCCCCGGTGGCTTTTTTGCGGACGACCTTGTCCTTCCCGGTACTACTCGGCACTTCGCCTTCCGGCGCCACCGCGAAGCCGAGATAGTCGTTCAGTTTGTCGAAGCGTTTTTCAATCATGTCCTCATAGGTGAACAGAAACCAGTCATTGCTCAGGCCGGAGACGAACTCCGCCATTTCCCGGTAGCGCAGTTGTTCTTCCTCGAACACCGCTTCCGTTGATACAGGCCAGCCCCCGTGGCCGGTAAACCGGCAGATTTCATAAAACGGGAGGGACGCCGGGTTTTTTTCCTTTTCCAGGACCAAGTCGAGATGGGCACGGTATTGCTTCTTCCGGCCGATATACCCCTTGTGCCATCGATAGAGCATCCGACTGACCGCGGCGTCCCGCGGATCACGCGCCATCCATATCTTGCGATCGTAGGCTTGGCGTTTGAGATGTTCACGGTAAAGGTCGAAATCTTTTCCCTTGCGGGCTTCGTAGGTGTGCTTGTAAACGGCGTTTTCATGGTCACCGACGTATTTGCCGGGCATCCCGCCGGAAAACGCCCGGCAATTGGGCAGGCCCCCTGCTGTTTTGTACACCATGGCAGTGGTCCCTGATTTTCCTAAACCCAGTATCAGAACCTTCATTCGAACCTCCCGGAGAAATGGATGGGCGTTCTCAACGCCTGCGGTGCCGGTTCTGGCGCGTGATGGCCATACATCAGCACATGGTGATATGCGGGGTTTCACATGCGTTCGGCCCGTGTTGCTCAGAATGAGTTCCGGGCAGTAGCTGATACGAAAGCGCTTAAAACAGAGCGACTAGACCGTTTGAATTTTAACCAAACATATTTACTCTTATATCATCAAAAGGTCAATAAAAATAAAACGATCCACGGGACCTCCCCAGGGGTACCGGACCGCGTGCCCCGCCCAAAAACCGACTGCGGCTGTCGCTTTCCGGTGGGAAGGTCAACCGCAGACCTGCGGCCTGGAATGAGAGCGTTTCTCCCAGGATGCCGCCGCGGGTGTGAAATGCTCACCCTGCTCAAGGGTGAAAGCGCACCGCCTTGGATAGCACCCATTCATAGGCTTCGGCCGTCATCGATATGATCATTTCCTTTTCGCTACGGGTCAGAGTCTGATGCCGAGAGAGGGTGCTAGCCACAATTTTTTCCTTTTCGAGTTCGAAGCTGGTGTTGGCTCGAATGGGTGACCGGTTGAATGTCGGGTTGAGCAAAATCGGATCGAAGTCGATGCCCAGGAAGTAACATAAGTGGCGCATAACGGCTTCGGTTGCGGCAATCAGGTCTTCGAACCGGATGATGCACATCCGCTCGCCGAACATCTCCTGATTCCACAGCGTGGCATGAACGCTGGCGAGCCATTGATCAATGGCCGTTCTGACATCCGGATATATATTCGGCTTGTGCCGCATGGCCGACGGGTACCAGTTTTTCGGGTCCCGGACAATCGAGATCAGTTTGCCGTCGGGATAGATTTCGAAAAAACCGGTCATGTTTTCACGGCGCATGGCGAATCGCGGTGTGAAGCCGAGCACGAATTTTTTGACGCCGCGATGGAAATTGGAATTGTTGAGCCAGGCGCCGAAATAGGAGGTCATGTAGGCATCATAAATATCACGCAGCCTGATCTGGTCGATCGATTTCAGATGGTTTAAAAAGAGTTGCTGCTGCAGACCCGGCAGAAAAGCAAACGGATGGGTAATCTTTTCTTTTTTCAGTTTCTTGTAGCCCTCTTTCATATGGGTCAGCACGATGTCTTCGAAAAGAAGAAGAAACCATTTCTGCGGTTTTTCATCGAGATCCAGTTGGGGCCAGGCAAACTTTTTAGGATACCCGATTTTCAACTCGTGGGGGTGCGCGTGCACTTCCGGATGGCCGTCGAAGAGCTGACTCAACATGGATCCCCCGGAACGCTGGATCTGGGATATGAGTGCCAGCGGCGCGGTGATCGGCCGTGCGTGCTTCAAGCACGATGCCATCAGATTTCGGTATTCGGATTGCTTGTCGGTCGGTGCGCTCGTCCGCATATGATTACCTTCGGAAGTGATCGTCGAAAATAGCCAAGGATCTTAGCTCAAGAGGGAGCTGCCGGCGCGGTCAAAAAAGCTTCGTAACCTGCCAACACGTCATCGTTTTCCGTGCCGCCATGCACCACCTCGGAAATGTATCGGGTGACGGCGGATTCACTGTAGAGTGGTCGGTTTCCGTTGGCCTGCAAAGAGCTCAAGACATCTCTCAGCTCTCCTTCGCTGTGTATCGTCCGGCAGGCCCCCAGTTCTTCAAACAGCGTGGTGTTGTTGTGCAGGTATTTGAGATACAGGACGGTTTTTTTTCTCATCAAAGCCTCAGTGATGACACTGGAGCCGACAACCAGGGCTACATCCGCCCACTCGCACAGTTCCGCGGTCAGGATGGAGGAGGCGTCACGCAATTTGTTGCCGGCAAAAAGATGTCTTTCGCCGCCGGTGCGGGTGTGGGGCTTGATCATGACGTCGATGCCTTCCATTTCGGCCAACAGGGAGCAGGTGGCTCGCAGTCGTTTGAGATTCGCCAGGCACTGGGGCTTGGAGGGCATGAATACGACCTTGAGCTTGTGAGGATCGTAGCCTTCTTTTTCAATATTGCGTGGGATGATGGTTTGGTTTTGCGCCAGCCATTGGCCGCAATAGCGGGCGCTGCCGAGCACGGTGATCCTCTCCCCGGCAACACCGGACTGGACGAGCTGGTCCTTGCGCAATTGATTCGGGACAAGGACATGGTCAAATCGGTTGAACTTGGTCAACCGCCGGCTATCCTTGGATTTTGCCTTGGTCTTTGGATTGGTGTACAAATGGACCCCGTGGGGCAGGGCGAACGACGGGACCGACATGCCTTTGGCCGCTTTGAGAAACGGTTTTACCACATACAACCCCGGCATGATGTGGTCGAAACACACAGCGCAAGCGTGGGTCTGGTGGAGAACCGAGCGGGCCCAGCGCACGTTATAAAACAACAGCCTGTTGATCTTATATAGTAGAACTCCTATCTGCCCCGAGAGGAAGCCAAGCAGTTTTTGATGAAGAGGTGTTTCCTTTTTCGGATGGGACCATTTCCGTTCAATGGCATGGAATCGCAGAAGGCCCCGGTAGAGCGCATCGTGAAGGCCGCCGTGGTGTCGGCTAAAGCGGTTGTGCAAATAAGCGACATCCACCCCAAGGCCCTTCAAAAAAACGAGGCGATAGTCGCTGTCGTAGTCGAAGCGCGGGTTGAGGCCATAGACTGCGACGGGATTGCCGGCCTGTCTCATTTTCCATGCGACGGGTGCCAGATGGTCAATGTCGTTAAAATGTCTGACAAAAAAAAGAAACATCCGATAACTCGTTCGCCTTATTCAGTCCGTGCGTGGAGGTTTATGAAACACCGCATCGGCCGGAGGTGCTGCCGGTTATCTCGCCCATGACTGCTAGGCGTGTGCCCGGTCGTCGATGAATTCGTTGCTGATATCGAAACCCCTCACCGGCTGGTGGATCAGACAATGTCGGGTTTGTTCATGATAAGGGCGCCGAGAAGGGTATCTTTCGATAAAGCGAAAGGGCGTCCTCTCGGGTTCCATTTCGGTCTTCATGCCCAGACGGGTTTCGATCGATGGGAGGCGCGGCCGCCCATCTGAGCGGAATTGTATTGAAGCTTGGGGTCAACAGGCTTTTTTCAAACGAGATTCCCAGGAAATCCGCAAGTCCGCGCATCACCCCTTCGGTTTTCCCGGTCAGATCCTCGAAACGAACAATGCGCATGCGTTCCTCGAAGGTGCCTTTGGTTCGAAGAATTTCCTGAACATCCCGCTTCCACGAACTCCATGCCGCCTCCCCATCCGGATGGATGGACGGGTTTTGGCGGGCCGCTTGTTGCGACCAGCTGGCCGGGTCGCGAATAACGGAGATCAGACGCCCATCCGGATAGATGTCGAAGAACGTTTTGGCGTTATTCAGGGCGGCGGCCGGCGGCGTACATGCGGTCACATACCGTTTTGCTCCCTGGCTGTTCTGATGGTTGAGCCAGGCACCGAAAAAAGAGGTCAGGTAGGCTTCCATCACGTTGCGCAGCGATCCGCCGGCCTGCCGTTCGGACAGGCATTTCAGAAACAGGTCGCGCTGCAGCGAAGGCAAGAAAATAAAAATGAAGGATTCTTGGTTTTCCTCATCCGGAATCATGCCATCCCGGAGATAAGAGACCATGTCGGTTTCGAACAGCGTTTCAAACAGGTCGCCCGGGGGTTGGTCCAAATCCAGGGCAGACCAGTTGAAGGCTTGTGCACCGCCCATTTTCCATTCGACCGGGTGGATGTCCAGATCCGGATGGCCGTCAAAAAGGGCGTTGAGAAAGCGCCCGCCGGAGTAGGGGGGCTGTGAGATTAACGCCAAGGGTGCGGTCACGGGCCGAAGACTGTTGATGGCGGAGCGACGCGCGTCTTCCAGGTGGAGAACACCATTTTTCAATTCCCGCGAAACGCTCCGGTTCCGAGCGATCCGTTTCAACAGTTTGCCGTCTTTCTCGGCCAGAAGGGAATTGGTCGCACTGGTGCCCAAGACGGGCTTCAATAGACGTTCAAGAAGCTTGCTATGGAACAATGTCATCTCTCCCGATCAAAACCCATCCACCGTCATCCGGCGATCCGAAAGATGTCGGCGTTCATCCGCTCGAGGCCGATGTCGCCCCCAGCGCCCAGCAACTCTTGGAATTTTTTGAGCCGGCGGTGCAGATCGGCATCGGATATGGCCGGGTTCTTTTTGCGGTGGTGCTCCATCGATTTGTGTTCGCCGGCATCGCGCGACTTGGATCGACGCCACACCAGGCGCTTGTTGGCGCTGCACCAGCCCGCGATCCGGTCCGTTAGCGCCGGCTTGGGTGCCATGGGTAGACGAGCCGCCATTTTTTCGACCACATCGACAATGCGTTCGCACGCCAAGGGGCCGTCCATCGCTGCCAGGTGATGGACGGCCACGGCGTTTCTTTCAGCGCCGTCGGCCGCACCGAGTTTCCCGGCCAGAATATTCCCTATGGTTTGACATAGTTCGTTAAAATCGAAGCATTGGTGACTAAGCCGATTCGGCAGCCGGTAAAAGTCGTCGTCGTAGGTTTCATTCACTGCGGCCCGGTAGCTGATGGCCGGCACCCCCATGGCGTAGGCCTCGACACTCGTTGTGCAGCCGTTGAGGACGACCGCTTTGCAGGCCATCAACCATGGCACGACATTCCCCTGGTTGCTCACGCGCACCCGTTTGCATTTCTGGGCGATCCGGTCATAGACCTCATGGCTTTCAACCGGGTGCGGCCGGACAACGATCGTCTGGTCGGGGAACTCCGCTTCAAGCGCCGGTATCATTTCTTGAAAATGTTCGAAAATCGATTGCTTGTGGTTGCGGAGCCCTTCGGCATATTCGCGGCTCATCCCCCGGGATGCCCGTCCGGGCGTGGGGGCCGCATCCGACGCAGCGGACGACAGAAACAGCCTGCGGATGGGAGAAAACGAATTGACATGGTTGAAATTGGTGTTGACCAGGATGAACTCTCCGTGGTCTCTGCGAATACCGTCAACCTCATCCTGGTAATAGGGCTGAATTTCGGTCCGCAGCAGGTCGTTGCGCGGGTTGCCGGTCACATGAATAGGGATCTGGGGGGGCATTTTAGGATAACGGCGCCACAACTCGGCATTGTCTTCCCCCCAGGCAAACAATTGGGACACACATGCTATCGAGACGGGTGAAAGCCGGCGAGAATAATAGGTCTCCGCCGGAAGGTGGACAAGGGAGTCTTCATCCCAGGCGACGATTTCATGCCCGAGTTGGCGTGCCGTGCGGAAAAGCTTGCGGTGGCCGTGCAGTAGCGATTTGGCAATGTAAATGCTTCGCGGGAAGGATGCGATGCGATCATCGACATCCCGCTTGGATCCTATGTAGCTGCTCAATCCGCGCCTCGCCGCCACGCAGGCCAGCAGCAGCTTGGCATCCAGTTCGCGAACCTGGTTTTCCACCGGAATCAACAGAAATGCGTTAGGGGCTGCCATTGAATCGCCGAGCCTTTCCTTATTTCCTTGCACATCAAAATTAGATTTATTTAACATAGCAGGTCGAAAAGATCAAATTTTGCCGGAAATTTAAGTCACGAATCACATTCAGCGAGAACCTCTGGGGGTCTAAAAGCTCACCGCATCCGGAACGACGCCAGGACCCCGGCGGGGCCCTATACGGCGGCCACCCGCTGCAGCGAGGCGCCGGCAGACGGGTAACCCTCTTGACACTGTTGGGCTAAGCCGATAGTTATGGCGCACTTGGATGGAACCGAATGTAAAGGGAAACCGAGTTGGAAATCCTGGATATTTCCGTACCGCTTTCTGCCGGACTGCCTGTGTGGCCCGGTGACCCGGCCGTCGTGTTGGAACGGATCCGGTCGATTTCAGAGGGCGATGCCAGCAACGATTCGCGAATCGCATGCAGCGTTCACTCCGGTACGCATGTGGATGCGCCGGCGCATTTTATCGAAGACGGATGCACGGTCGATCAATTGGCACTTGGGGTGCTCATTGGTCCGGCGACGGTCGTGGAGGTTCCGGACGTCAGCATCGTTACTCCGGAAATACTGGAAAAAGCGTCTTTGCCGGAAGGCATTCAGCGTCTTCTGATCAAAACCCGAAACTCAGCCCTGTGGAAAGACCCGCACCACCTGTTCCACGGGGAATTTACAGCATTGAACACGGAGGCGGCCGGCTGGATTGTCGAAAAAGGAATCCGTTTGGTAGGGGTCGATTACCTGTCGATTCAGCTATTCAGGGATACCGAACCCCTGACCCATCGTGCCCTGTTGCTATCCGGCGTCATCATTGTCGAAGGCCTTGATCTTCGGAATGTCCATCCAGGTGACTATTCACTCGTTTGTCTTCCCATTAAGCTGGCCGGCAGCGACGGCGCGCCGGCGCGAGCCGTTCTGCTGGCAGAATAATCCCCGAGGCTGAAACGCATGAAAGTCGTCGCTGTCATCCCGGCCCGCATGGGCTCAAGCCGTTTTCCCGGCAAGCCGTTGGCCTCGCTGCTGGGCCTTGCCATGATCGAGCACGTGTACCGCCGAACGGCGATGTGCCCCCGGCTCGACGCCACCTACGTGGCGACCTGCGACGTTGAAATCATGGAGGCCGTGGCGGCCTTTGGAGGTCGTGCCGTCATGACCTCATCGCGGCACGAGCGGGCGAGCGACCGGGTTTCCGAAGCCATGGACTCCATCGATGCCGACGTGGTCGTCATGGTTCAGGGGGACGAGCCGATGATCCGCCCGGAGATGATCGACGCGGCGCTGGCGCCTTTCTGGGCGCACGAAGATGGCGTTATTTGCGTAAACTTGACGGCCCGCATCGCCACAGAGATGGAATTCGAAAACCCGAATACCATCAAGGTCGTCATGGATAAGGAGAATTTCGCCGTGTACATGTCACGGGAGCCGATTCCCAGCCGTCAACGGCTGGCTTTTACGCGGCTGCCCGCGTATAAACAAGTCTGCATCATCCCATTCACGCTAGAGGGGTTGCGTCTTTTCAACCGCCTTCCGGCCACTCCCCTGGAAGAGGCGGAATCGATCGACATGCTGCGATTCATCGAGCATGGGTACAAGGTGAAAATGGTCGAGACGCATGTTGCCACCCATGCCGTGGATACGGAAGAAGACCGGAGGCATGTCGAAATGTTGCTGCGGGAGGACCCGTTGACGCAGCAATATGTTCAAAGGGAAACAAGATTAGGAGAAGGCCCCAAATGACATGGCGCGTGCTCGTCTCAGCCCCTTACATGCTCCCGGTGGTCGAGCGTTTCCGGGATAAATTGAGAAGCGAAAACGTGGAGTTGGTGTCCGCGGATGTCAAGGAACGGTTGAGCGAGGAAGAGCTGCTCGGCGTCCTGGAGGACTTCGACGGTATCATCTGCGGCGATGACCGCATTACCCGGCGTGTATTGGATTCAGCCCCCCGGTTAAAGGTCATTTCGAAATGGGGGACCGGCATCGATTCAATCGACTCCGAGGCGGCGCGGGAACGCGGCATCCCTGTCTATCGCACGCCGAACGCGTTCTCGGAACCAGTGGCCGATACCGTTTTGGGATACATACTTCTGTTTGCCCGCCGGTTGTCCTGGATGGACCGGGACATCCGAGGCGGCAGATGGGAGAAACCCATCCTCAGGGCCCTGAATGAATGCGTGCTCGGCGTTGTCGGGGTGGGGGACTGCGGCAAGGCCGTGGTTCGCCGGGCGCTGGCGTTCGGTATGCGGGTGTTGGGTACCGATATCGTCGAGATGCCGCCCGATTTCCTGCAGCAAACCTCAATAGAAATGGTGCCCCTGAACCAACTGCTCGGCCAGGCGGATTTCGTCAGTCTTAACACGGATTTGAACCCGAGCTCCTTCCACCTGATCGCAACGCCCCAGCTCGAAAGCATGCAGCCGGGCGCTTATCTGATCAACACCTCCCGCGGCCCGGTGGTGGATGAAAAAGCCCTGAGTGAGGCCCTGCACGCGCACCGCATCGCTGGCGCCGCACTGGATGTTTTCGAGGACGAGCCCTTGCCGGCGAGCAGCCCGCTGCGGTCTCTGTCCAATTGCCTGATGGCGCCGCACAATGCCAACAGCAGCCCGGCGGCCTGGGAGCGGGTGCACGAGAACACGATCCGCCATCTTTTGAAAGGCCTGCACGCCGCGAAAAAAAGATAGATGCGCCAACCGCAAATATCCATTGTCATCCGGGCATACAACGAAGCCCGGTTCCTGCCCGGGCTGCTGGACGCCATAAAAACCCAATCCGCTTCTTCGCATGAGACGATCGTGGTGGATTCGGGTTCCATCGACGCGACCCGTGACATCGCTCAAAAGCAGGCCGACAAGCTGCTGCGCATTCAAGGCCGGGATTTTACGTTCGGCTACTCGTTGAACGTCGGGATTAAAGCCGCCGCGGGGCGGTTTGTCGCCATCGTCTCCGCTCACACCTTGCCGCTGGACGAGGGGTGGCTGGAAAGGCTGGTGGGACCCCTGGAGGAAGAAAACACCGCCATGGTTTACGGGCGCCAGGTCGGCGGACCATCCTCCCGGTTCAGCGAAGCCCAGGATATGGAACGGACGTTCGGCAAAAAGCGTAAGATTCTGCGACCGCCGGACTTCTTTGCCAACAATGCCAATTCCGCCATACGCAAGGACCTCTGGCGGGAACACCCGTTCGATGAAAGCCTCATGGGCCTGGAAGATATCGCGTGGGCCAAGCACTGGATGGAGAAAGGCTACCGGGTGGTCTACGCGCCTGACGCAGCGCTCTATCACATTCACGAGGAGAGTTGGCAGCAGATCCGCCGGCGCTATTACCGCGAGGCGGTTGCCGCCCGGTGGATCGGAGTGAAGGGGGTTCGGCAGGCCATTATCAACCCCGCGCTGGAGAGCGTCCGACTCCTGCGGGATTGGGTAGGGTATCTGAGGGCGGGCCCCAACGGCCTTTCATCGAAGATGAGTGTGCGCCACATGATCCGGGACACCACGCTGTTTCGGGCCAATAAGTGCATCGGGACCATGAAGGGGTTGCTGGACGGGGGTATCATGGAAAATCCCAGCGCCAGGGAGAAGATTTTCTTCGATCGCAGCTGTCAGGCGGTTGTCATCCGCAAGCCGGGCGAAGCCTCACTTGAAGCCATCGAGATTCCAGAGGTCAAACCGGGCGATGTTTTGATCCGTGTGGCCTATGAAGGGGTCTGCGCCACGGACATCGACATTTTCGACGGGACGCTGGGCTACTACAAGGACGGGACGGCCCAATACCCGATCGTTCCGGGTCATGAATTCAGCGGGCAGGTGGTGGAAACTGGGCCCAACGTCGATCATCTCGAACCGGAGGATGCGGTGGTCGTGGAGTGCATCCAGAGCTGCGGAGCCTGCGACGCGTGCCGCAAGGAGAATTGGATTGCCTGCTGGCAACGGGTGGAGATGGGGGTGATCGGCCGCGACGGCGGATACGCGCAGTATGTCGTCGTCCCAGGTCGATTTGCCCACAGACTGCCGCCCGGTTTTGACTTGGCGAAAGCCTGTCTGTGCGAACCCCTGGCCGTTTCCTTGAAAGGGCTCAAGCGCCTGCGGCGGACCTGGGTCGAACGGAAAGCACCCCGGAAATGCGCCGTGGTGGGGGCCGGCTCACTCGGGCACCTTTGCGCACGGGTGCTGGAACGGTGGGGGCACGATGTTACCATCTTTGACACAAACAGGGAGCGATTGGATTTTTTTAAGGGGTCGTCGATCAACGTTTCGGATCGGCTAACGGGCCTCGATGCGTTCGAGGATCTGATTGAAGCCACCGGCAACCCGGACGCATTGGAGGTCGTTCTCCATCAAAGCCCGGCCGGCGCCCGGATTCTATTGCTAGGTCTTCCCTATGCCCGCCGCGAGTTCAGCTTCGAGAGCATTGTCGCCTATGACAAGATCCTGGTCGGATCCGTGGGAAGCGCCGCCAAGCATTTCGACATGGCGATCGAATTGCTGCCGCAAATTCAAACCGATGCTTTCATGCAAAGCGTGCTTCCGATATCTCAGTTCAAAAAAGCGTGGGAGATTGCGAAGGCAGGAAAATATTTGAAAACGCTGCTGAAAGTTTGCTGAAAGCGCTCGAAAAAAAGCATCACTCTGGGCACAGGACCTGCGTTGAATCTCGAACCGGTACTGGAACCATCTGAATATGTATTTGTTTTTTGTTAGAGAGTTCAATGATATCGATCACATCACGCCCATCGTTTGGCGGATGAACCGCGATCATTACCCAGTGGCGGTCCATTGTTTGAATCCTGCATACGATATCCAAAAGGATTACCGCCTTGTTTTCCTAAAAGAGTCGGGAGTCAAGGTGGGTTTTGCCTATGATGAATTCTCGCGAGATCTGGGCTTTCAGCATCGATTCATGCGCTGGTTCTCCAGAACGTGTTTCGCAGCAATAAACCGTATTCCAGACGGTTCAAAACCTTTTTCCGTCATCCTTTCAATCGTTCGCAGGCTACTCGGAAAGATAGCCGAAAAGGTTCACAAGCGATGCAAAAGGGCATACTACGACGAGGCATGGGGCCGCCGCTTCATTGCTCAATCAGGGGCGGCAGCTCTTTGTTTTGACCACATCAATCCCAATCGGCACATCGTTAAAACGCTTGTTAATTCGGCAAAGGCAGCAGGCATACCCACGTTTGCCCTGCCGCACGGCGTATTCATATACACAAATGATTTCGTTAGAACCGGATCGACGGAAGATGACCGCTACGACAAGTTCAACAGCTTTGATTTCATTGCCACCCAGAATGAGCTTCGTAAAGATGTGCTCGTCAAAGCCGGGGTTGACAAGCAGAAGATTTTTGTGATGGGCAGCGCCCGTTATTGCAACGATTGGATGACCCTGAACAAATCGATTCTCAATAGATCAAAGGGTTTACCTGTCAGAAAACCGAGTGAAATAAGGGCGGCGTTTATGACCACCCGGTTTGACTACAGAATCAACGTGGAGAAAATGCTCGCGACCTTTGATTTATTGGCTAAAATTGAAGGGCTCGACGTAGTTGTCAAACCGCACACCAGGAGCGGCAAGGAAGCCGAAATCTATAACCAAATACCGCTGATGAATGTTGCCGAGGTTTCATCGGTAGAACTATGCGAGTGGGCCGATATCGTTCTGGTAATCGCATCGAGCATCATCATCGAACCGTTGACGCAGGGCAAACCGGTACTTTATCTGAAGTACCTCCACGAAAATGTCACCCAATATGAAGAAATGGGAGCTTGCTGGACAATCCGGGACGAGGGTGAGTTGAAGAATGCAATGCTCTCGCTGAAAAATGATATATCGAATGTGCCTTATACGGATGAGAGCGTCAACAGATTTCTGGCTGAGATTATCTATGGCGGAATGGGTAAAAAAGATGTTCTTAAAGAGTATGAAAAATTTATTGCTGAAAAAGCAGGGCAATGAATTTATTGTTCCCAACCCGGACAAGCCGGAACCAAAAAAGTTAAAAAGTTGGACAGAACTTAAATCTTTGTAAACACAATGCCAGTCTGGTTTTGCTGGGGCGTGTAAAAATATTGTACACAAAACACACACAATTTCATTGGTAAGAGACTA